>NZ_QTPQ01000005.1:0-227112 GCF_003853425.1 Burkholderia sp. Bp9140 | reverse complement strand
GCGCACATCACGGTGAACAAGAACGCGATCCCGAACGATCCGGAAAAGCCGTTCGTGACGAGCGGCATCCGCCTGGGTTCGCCGGCGATGACGACGCGCGGTTTTGGCGCGGCGGAAGCCGAACAGGTCGGCAACCTGATTGCCGACGTGCTGGAAGCGCCGGAAGATGCGGCGACGATCGAGCGTGTGCGCGCGCAAGTGGCCGAGCTGACCAAGCGTTTCCCGGTCTATCGCTGATCCAGCATGCGCTGCCCGTTCTGCCGGCATGAAGACACGCAGGTCGTCGACTCGCGCGTGTCCGAAGATGGCGCCGCGATTCGTCGGCGCCGTCGCTGCTCGGCTTGCGACAAGCGCTTCACGACGTACGAGCGGGTCGAGCTGAATCTGCCGGCCGTCGTGAAGAAGGACGGCAGCCGCACGGAATTCGACCGCCGCAAGATCGTCGCCAGCATGCAACTCGCGCTGCGCAAGCGCCCGGTTGCGGCTGACGCGATCGACGCGGCGGTTGCCCGCATCGAATATCAACTGCTCGCGACCGGCGAGCGTGAAGTGCGTAGCGAGAAGCTCGGCGAACTCGTGATGAACGAGTTGCGCGGTCTCGATACGATTGCCTATGTCCGTTTCGCATCGGTTTACCGCCGGTTCGAGGACGTTTCCGAATTTGCCGACGTGATCGAAGAGTTCCGTCGCGCGTCCCCCTCCAAGCCTCCGCGTAAGCGCTGACGCGCTGCGTTCGTTCATCGTCTTCTCCGTGGGTTCGGTTCGTGCCGATTGTGTCGGCCGCGATCGCATGTCGCCAGTCGGCCGTTCGGCCAATGGCGCGTGTTCGCTCGCGTCGCTACAGTCGTCGCATCACGTTGACGGAGGGCGATGGCGATGGGACTGCACCGGCAGGCCGTTGAAAAAAGCATGCGATGCTGCGGCGGCTTCACGCTCGTCGAGTTGATGGTGGCGATCGCGCTGGCGGCCGCGATCGGACTTTACGCAGCCCCTGCATTCGATCAGTGGCGCATGCGCGAACGCGTGGATGCCCGCTCTCGCGCGCTGCTCGGTGCGCTGTCGTTCGCGCGCACCGAGGCGGCGCGTCTCGGCGTGCGCGTCACGCTGTGCAGGGCCGGGCGCGACGGCGACTGCGTGCGTTCCGGCGAGCGGTGCGACCCGGCGGAATGGTCGTGCGGCTGGATCGTCAGCGGGCAGTTCGACGGGCGGTCGCGCGTGCTGCGGCGCTATCCGAGCGATGTCGACATCGCTGTCGCGGGCGCCGCGCACGATCTGGCGTTCGCGCCGCCGGCGGGCCAGGTGATCGGCGGGATCAGGCGTTTCGAATTGCGTCCGCAGCGCGCGTTGTCCGGCGACGACGCACGCGTGTCGCGTTGCGTCCGGATCGCGGCGGGCGGCCGGGCGCGCGTCGTCGCCGGTCGTTGCGACGCGGCATGATGCGCGCGCGCAGGTTGATGCACGGCACGTCGCTGCTCGAAGCGGTGCTGGCCCTCGCGCTGCTCGCGGCCGTGATGCTGGCCGTGGCCGGCAGCCAACTCGCGATGACGCGCGCGCAGCGGGCGACGATCTGGCGTGAACGCGCGCTGTGGCTGGCCGACGCACGCATCGAGCGCCGGCACGCCGGCGCAGACGCTGGCGATGGCATCGCGGCGCTCGCGGCCGCGTCGTTGCCCGGCGGCACGATGACGCTCGACGGCGGGCCGGGCGGTATCCGCTACGTGATGGTCGGCTGGCGCGACGCCGACGCGGCGGCGTCGACGCGATGCGAAGGCGCCGCGGCAACGTTGAAGCCGCCGTCGTGCGTGCGGATTCCGTTTCAGGAGGCCGAGGCCAATGCCAATGCCGATGACCGCTGATCGCCGCATCCGCGCGCATACGCTGCTCGAAGTGCTGATCGCGATGACCGTCGGTCTGCTCGTGCTTGCCGCCGCCGGTGCGCTGTATCACGCCCAGCGCGTCGCGCAGCGGCGCGCGGAAGACGGGTTCCGGATGCGCGACGCGGCCGCGACCGCATTGATGCTGATCGGCCAGCAGATCCAGATGGCCGGGTTTCGCCCGCTCGATGTCGAAGGTGCGTCGTCGTTGCCGCCGGTGTTCGGCTGTTCCGCGGGGCGCGTGCGAGGCGATGGCACACAGGTGCGCTGCGAAGCCGTGCGCGCAGCATCGGATGCGGTGCTGGTCCGGTATGTCGGCGACGCCGTGTCGACGTGGCCGACGATCAGCGCCCAGGTGTCGGATTGTCTCGGGCAGGGTGTCGGCCCCCCCGGTGAGCGGCCGCTCGTGGAAAACCGGTTCGACGCGCATGTCAGTCCGTCGACGGGCGAGCCCGAGCTGTACTGCGAGGGAAGCGGGCGCCCCGGTACGCCGCAACCCGTCGTGTCCGGGATCGACCAGTTGCGCGTGCGTTATCTGCGTCGTGCAGGCACGCAGTTCGTCGACGCGCTCGCGATGGAGGCCGACGACTGGCGCGATGTCGTCGCCGTACATGTGTGCGTGCGAGCCCGCGGCGAACCGATGCATGAGCCAGCGCGTCATGTCGATTGTGATGGTCGCACCGCCGTTGCGCGGGACGGTCGCGCGCATCTGGTGCTGCATCGAATCGTCGCGTTGCGAAACGCCGAGCCTGCAACCGTCGATCCCGTTCGCGATGCGGCGAACGTCCGTGAGGCGTTCCGATGATCCACGCAAACCGGCGCTTCGTTGCGCCCACGATGCGAATCGCGGCAGGACGTGCGCGGCGGCGTGCCGTGGCGTCTCGCGGCACGCAGCGCTCGGCGGGGGCATCATGCCGAGCCGCGGAGTAACGTGTTTTCCATCGGCCAGCCGCGGCTGGCGTCGCGACGCCGGCCTTGCACTGCCTGCGGTGATCGCCGTCGGTGCGGCGGTCGCGGCGCTGACCGGCACATGGTTCGAATCCGCCCTGACGGAATCGCGCCGCACGCGTGCGTTGTCGGACCGGCTGATTGCATTCCACGCGGCCGATGCGGCACTGGCGGCCTGCACCGGACGACTGCTTCGCGGCGGGGCGCCGTACGTGGACGAATCCGCATCGCCCGCCGAACCGGATGCATGGCGACGTACGCCTGCGCTGGGCGCCGCCGAGGCATTCGCCCCGTTCGCCTCGTGGCCGATGGCGGCGCAGCCGCCCCGTTGCCTGATCGAGGCGTGGCGAGGCGTCGGTCCGCAAGGTAGTCGTGCTTACCTCGTCACCGCGCGTGGCGTCGGCGGCCATGCGTCGAGCGTGGTCTGGCTGCAGAGCCAGGTCGCGCTGCGCGACGGACGCATCGTTGCGCAGCGCTGGCGTCGCGTCGCGGCGGTGCATCGATGAACGGGCCTGTACTGATGCATCGATCGGCGGCGTTCACGTTGCTCGAGCTGATGATCGTACTCGCGATCGTCGCCGTACTGGCCGGGTGGGGCATCCCGTCGTATCGCGAGCATGTCGCCCGCATGCATCGCACGTCCGCGGTTGCCGCGCTGTATCGCGCGGCCCAGTATCTCGAAATGCTCGACGGCCCGCTGCCGCGGACGTTGCCGGACGCCTATGCGCGGGCGCCGCCGGACGGGCCGGCCGTCTATCGCGTGGCGCTGCAGCGATCGGTTGGCGACGATGCGCCAGTCGTCTATGAACTCGTTGCGAGCCCGCTCGATGCAGGGCCGATGCGCGACGACGCATGCGGCGCATTCACGCTGCGTTCGGACGGGACGAAGGGCAATGCGGGATCGCGTGACGGAGAGACCGATGCACGGCAGCGGACATGCTGGGCCGCGCGTTGATCACGCCGGCAACGCACGGAAAGCCCACGAAAAACGCGCAACGGCCCGGGGCCGTGCGCGTCTGTCATCACGTGTCAGTCGTCGTTCGCGGCAGTTTCGCGTTCGTCGCGCGACTGTTTCCAGATCCGGTAGACCTCCCATGCGGCGAAGCCGACGGTGCCCCACTTCAGCGCGGGGCCCGCGCTCGCGCGCAGCAGCGAGCGAACGGGTTTCGCCAGCACGAGCGACGCGAGCGAACTCAACATCGGATACTGGTTGACGAGTTGGCCGAGGCTCGCGTTCAGGTTCCTGGCGGACTGGCTGAACTTGCTGCCCGACAGCCCGGGGATGAACACCTTGAGCCAACTGAAGCGCGTGACCGCGTGGCGCATTTCGGCGGCGGCTTCGGCAAGCTCGAGCCGCTCGACCTCGGATCGCAGGATCAGCAATTCCTTGCGGAGCGCGCGATGCTGCGATGCGCTCCAGTTCGATCGCGACGGATGGGGGCGGGGTGAATTGCCCGTGACGTTCTGGCTCATGGCGCGTCGGCGAAGTAGGTGAGAGGGGCGAACGCGACTGCGTTCACGACTTGCCGCGGAAAATTTCGCGGTCTTTCTCGAGCTCGGCGAGCGTGGTCTCGAACACGGTCGGCGCTTCGCGCAGGCCCGAGCGCGCCTTCAGCGCGCATACGATGCCGGCGATCGCGTACAGCGCGGTGATGGCCGCGAGCGACTGCCAGCGATAGGTGTCCCAGAACGCGATCGCGACGAGCACGGTCAGGCTGATCAGCGCCATCGTCGCGAGCATCATGGCCGCGAGCCCGAGGAACAGCACGCCCATCAGGCGTTCCTTCTCCTCGGCGAGTTCGATGCCGACGAGTTCGAGGCGCGTCTGCAGGAGGCCGATCGCGGAGCCGACGAGGCGGCGCAGCGGTCCCTGGCCGGACGGCTGCGGGTGGGTGTCTGTCGTCATGGATGAGGCGCTTGCGCGCGCAGTGAGCGGCTAGGTCGAAGCCGGCCGGCGGCGAACCGCCGGCCGGCTTCGGCACCCATGCGCCGCACCGGGCGGCACATGGGGAGGAACGGCGCCGAGCGCGCTACTTGCGGTTGACCAGCAGGCCGATCAGCACGCCGACGCCGGCGGCGACGCCGATCGACGTCCACGGATGCTCGTGCACGTAGTCGTCGGTCGCGCGCGCGGCCTTCTTGCCTTTCTCGACCACCACGACCTGGACGTCGGTTGCCTTTTCCTTGGCCTGCTTCAGGCGCGACATGGCTTTCTCGCGCAACTCGGCCGCACGGTCGCCCGTGCTGCTCGCCGCTTGCTTGAGCAGATCCTCGGCGTCCGCGAGAACGGTTTTGATATCCGACATCAGTTTCTCCTTGTTGATTTCCGACATTGCAACTCCCTTCATGCTGTCATGCTGCAGGTTCACATCGTAGCGAAACCCCTGCCTGCTGGCGAGCCGGGACGACACACGGCGGCGGCGCAAGATCGCATGGTAAACGACTCGTAATCGACTCGTAATCATCAACAGAGCCGCAAACCGTGCGAAAAGTTTCCACCGTGGCCGTCCGTCCTGCCCCGACACCGGGTAAAAATGACAAAAAAGTATGAATATCAAACGGAATAATCGTTCGCACGGCCCATTGCTTCCCGTAAGCTGATGGACTTTCCCGCGCCACCCAGCGCGCGGTTTCAACCAGCATCGTTCGAGGAGGGAACATCATGAGTCTGCGTCTTGGCGACATCGCACCGGATTTCGAGCAGGAATCGAGCCTGGGCCCCATCAAGTTTCACGAGTGGCTGGGCGACAGCTGGGGTGTCCTGTTTTCGCACCCGGCCGACTACACGCCGGTGTGCACGACCGAGCTCGGGCTGACCTCGAAGCTGAAGGGCGAGTTCGAGAAACGCAACGTGAAGGTGATCGCGCTGTCGGTCGACGGCGTCGAATCGCACCAGGGCTGGATCAACGACATCAACGAAACGCAGTCGACGGTCGTCGGTTTCCCGATCATCGCCGACGCGGACCGCAAGGTTTCGCAACTGTATGACATGATCCACCCGAACGCGAACGAAACGCTGACGGTCCGCTCGCTGTTCGTGATCGACCCGAACAAGAAGGTGCGGCTCACCATCACCTATCCGGCCAGCACCGGGCGCAACTTCGACGAAGTGCTGCGCGTGATCGACTCGCTGCAACTGACCGACAACTACAAGGTCGCGACGCCCGGCAACTGGAAGGACGGCGACGACGTCGTGATCGTGCCGTCGCTGCAGGATCCGGAAGAACTGAAGAAGCGCTTCCCGAAGGGCTTCAACGCGGTGCGTCCGTACCTGCGCCTCACGCCGCAGCCGAACAAGTAAGCAGCGGCTGACGCATCGGCGGCGCGTGACGAACGCGCGCGCCGATGAAAAACGGCCCGCCCGGCAGCGATGCCGGGCGGGCCGTGTCGTTTCGGCGGCGACGATGCGACGCGAAGCGCGCCGCGTATCGCACGCGAATGATCAGAAGAATGCCTGGATGCCCGTCTGCGCGCGGCCGAGGATCAGCGCGTGGATGTCGTGCGTGCCTTCGTAGGTGTTGACCACTTCGAGGTTCACGAGGTGGCGCGCGACGCCGAATTCGTCCGAGATGCCGTTGCCGCCGAGCATGTCGCGCGCGAGCCGCGCGATATCGAGCGCCTTGCCGCACGAGTTGCGTTTCATGATCGACGTGATCTCGACGGCCGCCGTGCCTTCGTCCTTCATCCGGCCGAGACGCAGCACGCCCTGCAGGCCGAGCGTGATCTCGGTCTGCATGTCGGCGAGCTTCTTCTGGATCAGCTGGTTCGCGGCGAGCGGGCGGCCGAACTGCTTGCGATCGAGCACGTACTGGCGCGCGGTGTGCCAGCAGGACTCGGCCGCGCCCAGCGCGCCCCAGGCGATCCCGTAGCGCGCCGAGTTCAGGCACGTGAACGGGCCGCGCAGGCCGCTCACGTTCGGCATCAGGTTCTCTTCGGGCACGAACACCTCGTCGAGGACGATTTCGCCGGTGATCGACGCGCGCAGCCCGACCTTGCCGTGGATCGCGGGCGCCGACAGGCCCTTCCAGCCCTTCTCGAGAATGAAGCCGCGGATCGCGTCCTGGCCGTTTTCTTCCAGCTTCGCCCACACGACGAACACGTCGGCGATCGGCGAGTTCGTGATCCACATCTTCGCGCCGGACAGCGAATAGCCGCCGGGTACCTTCTTCGCGCGCGTGACCATGCTGCCCGGGTCGGAGCCGTGGTTCGGCTCGGTCAGCCCGAAGCAGCCGATCCATTCGCCGGTTGCGAGCTTCGGCAGGTATTTCTGCTTCTGCGCATCGGAGCCGAATTCGAAGATCGGCACCATCACGAGCGACGACTGCACGGACATCATCGAGCGGTAGCCGGAGTCGACGCGCTCGACCTCGCGCGCAATCAGGCCGTAGTTCACGTAACTGAGGCCGGGGCCGCCGTATTCTTCCGGAATCGTCGGGCCGAGCAGTCCGACTTCACCCATCTCGCGGAAGATCTCGGCGTCGGTGCGTTCATGGCGGAACGCCTCGGTGACGCGCGGCGCGAGCTTGTCCTGCGCGTATGCGTGCGCGGCATCGCGCACCATCCGCTCTTCTTCGGTCAGTTGCTGGTCGAGCAGCAGCGGATCGTCCCAATGAAAAGTTGCGGCGCCCATCGTGTCATCTCCTGTCTGTCGAGTCCCGTGCCGGCGGCTTCGTCGCCTGGGCCGATGTCTAAAGTTCGCTTGACTGAAGTTCCGCTGTGCGGAACAATGTTTTGCAAATCGAACCCAGTGTAGCATCAGATGACGCTTTCAACCATCGACGAAACCACGATCGACGAACGCAAGTTCGTCGTTGCGCTCGCGCGCGGGCTCGACCTGCTGCGCGCATTCCGGCCCGGCGAGACGATGCTCGGCAATCGCGACTTCGCGGAGCGCACCGGGCTGCCGAAGGCGACGGTGAACCGGCTCGCCTATACGCTGACCGTGCTCGGCTACCTGCGCTACGACGAGACGCTCGGAAAGTATGCGCTCGACGCCGGCGTGCTGTCGCTCGGCTACGCGCTGCTGTCCGGCTCGGGGACGCTCGACCTCGCGCGGCCGCACATGCAGGCGCTCGCGCGCGAGATCGGCGCGGCCGTGTCGCTCGGCTGCCGCGACGGGCTCGACATGATCTACCTGGAGACGATCCGCAGCGAAACCGCGCTGACGCTCGGGCTTGCGCCCGGCTCGCGGCTGTCGATGCTGACGAGCTCGATGGGGCGCGCGTACCTGGCCGTGCAGCCGGAGGACGTGCGCCGCGCGCTCTATGCGGATCTGCACCGGACGGCGGGCGGCGCGGCCGACGCGGATGCGCTCGTCGCGGCCGCGCAGGATGCGGTGGCCGAATTCTCCGCGGGCGGATGCTGCTATTCGTTCCGCGCATGGCACATGGACGTGAACGCGGCGGCCGTGCCGTTTCGCGAGCCGCGCGAGGGGCGCTGGCTGATCCTGAGCTGCAGCGGGCCTGCGTCGTCGATGGACGAGCAGGTGTTCCGCACGCAGGTCGGGCCGAAGCTGAAGGCGCTCGCGCAGCGGCTCGGGCAGACGGTCTGAGACGGACGCCGCGAGCACGCGCGTCGCCGGTTCTCCGGAACGGGGAAAGCGCGCGGCCGCCGGTTGCACCGCGCGCAAACCGCGCTCATCATCGTTGCCCGGCTTCCCGACATGACGAGGTTCGCGATGCCACACCCGGAAACGATGGAAGGCGGTTGCGCATGCGGTTCGATCCGCTACCGGATCGCCGGCATTCCGGCTGACGCAGGCTTTTGCCATTGCCGGCTCTGCCAGCGCACGACGGGCGCGGCGGTGGTCGCGTCGGCATCGGTGCCGATCGACGCATTCGAGTACCTGCAGGGCGAGCCGACGGTCTATGCGTCGAGCGCATGGGGCGAGCGGCGCTTCTGCGGCCGCTGCGGCGCGCAGCTCGAGTACCGGCTGGCCGATGCGCCGACGACCGTGGAAATCAACTATGCGACGCTTGACGAGCCGTCGCGGCTGCGTGCCGCGTGGCACGTCTGGTACGGGGCCCGTTTCCCGGGCATCGAGATCGACGACGATCTGCCGAAATACGACGACGGTGGACGAGCGTAGGCGGCCATCGGCGTCGATGCGCCGCCAGCGAATCCGCGAGCAGGCGCGTTCGATCTTGCCGCGCGAGCGGACCAGGAACCGGCCGGCATCGGGTGACGAGGCACGCTGACCCCCGATTCCTGCAGCAATACGACATCGCAATCCGCCGTCCGGCGCGCCTGTCAGTCACGCGCCCGGCTCAGGCCGTGACGACCTTCGCGAACACCGGCCCCTGCATGAACCGCACGTCGTGCTGGCGCAGCAGCTCGCACTGCGTCTCGTCGACGACGCCGTCGAAAATCAGCGGAATCCTCACGCGCTGCGCATACGCGACCAGCGCCTTCACCATCCCGTCGCGCAGCGCGATGCCCGCATCGATCTTGATGTAGTCGGGCCGCGCCATCTCCGATTCGACCGCGAGGATCCGGCCCGGGTCGGGCAGCTTGTCCGCGACCTTGAAGCCGTGATGCTGGTAGCTGCGCGTCAGGTAGCCGAGGAAGGTCTTGTGCGCGACCGCGACCGCCGGCAGCTCGATCACGATCCGCTCGGTCGGCAGCCCGAAACGCTGCAGCACCGACGAGAAATGCTTCCCGTGGTCGTACTTCACGCTCTTGAGCAGCCGCTCGTGCACGCGCAGGAACAGCAGCCCGTGGCGTTGCGCGCCGAAGAAGTTGATCGCGTGCAGCGCGCGCGACAGCCGGTCGATCGCGACGAGCGCCTGGTCGTCGACGGCCGAGTCGACCGGGTCGTGCGGGGCGCCCGTGACCAGCGTGACGGCCTGGAAGCCGAGCTCGTCGCCGTAGCGCTCGATCGCGTCCGCGAACGACGTCGACTGCGGTGCGCCGGGCATCGTCACGTCGTAGATGGGTTCGTAGGCGCTCGCGAGCGTGCGCTCCGGCAGATGTGCGCACGCGGTGCCGCCCTCGGCGAGCGCAAGGTGTTCCCGCAGATACGGCAGTTGCCCGGCACGGACGACCAGCTCGGGAATGTTGGGCGGAATCATCGGCGTGGGAAGGAAAAATGGCGGCCGAAAGGGCCGCCTCATGTCTCGATATTAGCAGCGCGCGCCCGGCTCGGCTTGGCGTTTCGCTCATATGGTTATCCCATCCCCGAGACGATGGCTAGGGTTTACGTTGATTTCACTATTCGTAATTGGTTTTACTATTCGTAAATCCAAGGATGTGTCGCCGATCAAGAAAAGCGGCGTTCGGGCGCCCGGAGCGGCGTCGTGTCCCGAATCGAATCAACAGGAAGCAAGGAGCGAGACGTGGCGGGTGACAGGAAGTGGGCTGAGCAGGGCGGGCCGCGACAGCGGCGGGCAACGGGCGTGGGCGGAACGACGGGTCGCGCGCCGGCGTGCGCACGGCAGGGCTGAGGAGCGGATGGCGACCATGAGCATCGATTACCAGACGCTGAAGTTCGACTACCGGCCGCGCGCGGCGCGCGCCGCCGAAGACGACACGGCCATCCACCCGGTGATCGTCGTCGGTGCAGGCCCGGTGGGCCTGTCGGCCGCGATCGACCTGGCGCAGCAAGGCGTGCCGGTCATGCTGCTCGACGACGACGACACGCTGTCGACGGGCTCGCGTGCGATCTGCTTCGCGAAGCGCACGCTCGAGATCTTCGACCGGCTCGGCTGCGGCGAGCGCTTCGTCGACAAGGGGGTGAGCTGGCACGTCGGCAAGGTGTTCCTGCAGGACGAACAGCTGTATGCGTTCGACCTGCTGCCGGAGGAGGGGCATGCGCGCCCCGCGTTCATCAACCTGCAGCAGTACTACGTCGAAGGCTATCTGGCCGAGCGCGCGTTCGAGCTGCCGAATCTGGAGATTCGCTGGAAGCACAAGGTGACGGGCGTCGCGCAGTCGGCGGACCACGCGGCGCTGACCGTCGAGACGCCGGAAGGCATCGAGACGCTGCGCGCGCAGTACGTGATCGCGGCCGACGGCTCGCGCAGCCCGATGCGCGCGGCGATGGGCCTCGAGAGCCGCGGCCGTACGTTCAAGGACCGCTTCCTGATCGCCGACGTGAAGATGAAGGCGGAATTCCCGACCGAGCGCTGGTTCTGGTTCGATCCGCCGTTTCACCGCAACCAGTCGGTGCTGCTGCACCGCCAGCCCGACAACGTGTGGCGGATCGACTTCCAGCTTGGCTGGGACGCCGATCCGGTCGCCGAGAAGCAGCCGGAGCGCGTGATCCCGCGCGTACGCGCGCTGCTCGGGGCGGACGTCGAGTTCGAACTGGAATGGGTGAGCGTCTATACGTTCCGCTGCCAGCGGATGGATACGTTCCGGCACGGCCGCGTGCTGTTCGCCGGCGATTCCGCGCACGGCGTGTCGCCGTTCGGCGCGCGCGGCGCGAACAGCGGCGTGCAGGACGCGGACAACCTCGCGTGGAAGCTGAAGCTCGTGCTCGACGGCCGCGCGGACGACCGCCTGCTCGACACCTATGCGAGCGAGCGCGAGTTCGCGGCCGACGAGAACATCCGCAATTCGACGCGCTCGACCGACTTCATCACGCCGAAGAGCGCGGTGTCGCGCGTGTTCCGCGACGCGACGCTGAAGCTCGCGCGCGACTGTGAGTTCGCGCGCAAGCTCGTGAACAGCGGCCGCCTGTCGGTGCCGGCCGTGCTGGCCGATTCGCCGCTGAACACGCCGGACCGCAACGGCGACGCGTTCGCGTGCGCGATGCGCGCGGGTGCCGCGGCAGCCGATGCGCCGGTGCGCGCGCAGGGCGCGTCGGGCTGGCTGCTGCGGCATCTGGGCGACGGCTTCGCGGGCGTGCTGTTCGGGCTGCCGGGAGACGCGGCCGCGCTCGTGCAGGCGCTCGACGGCCTCGCGCTGCCGGTGCGGCCCGTGCTGGTCGTGCCGGCCGGGCAGGCGCAACCGGTGGCCGGTGTCGACGTCGTGGAGGACGTCGACGGTTTCGCCGCGCAGCGCTACGACGCGAAGCCCGGCACGTTCTACCTGCTGCGCCCCGACCAGCACGTGTGCGCACGGATGCGCACGCTCGATCGCCAGGCGATCGCCGACGCACTGGCGCGCGCGACCTGCGCACGCTGACCATCGCATTGGACACGACAACGACACCGGAGACACCCGTCATGCCCCGACTCGACACCCGCCCGCGCCTGGCCGACCCGGACGCGTTCTACGAAGCGCTGATCGACATGCATCGCGACCTGTCGGACGCCGACAGCCAGCTCGTCAACGCGAAGCTGATCCTGCTGCTCGCGAACCAGATCGGCGACGCCGACGTGCTGCGCGAAGCGATGGCGCTCGCGCGCCAGGGCGTGAGCCCGCCCGTGCATCCGGCCGCCGAGGTTGCGCAATGAGCGCGGCGCCGGCCGACGCGCGCGTGCTCGAAGTCGAGCGCGTGATCGACGAGACCCATCGCCCGGCCTTTCACTGGATGCTGCTCGTGCTGTGCGGGCTGTGCCTCGTGATCGACGGCTTCGACGTGCAGGCGATGGGTTATGTCGCGCCCAGCGTGATCGCCGAATGGGGCGTGCCGAAGCAGGCGCTTGGGCCCGTGTTCAGCGCGAGCCTGTTCGGGATGCTGCTCGGCGCGCTCGGGCTGTCGGTGCTGGCCGACCGGATCGGGCGGCGCCCGGTGCTGATCGGCGCGACGCTGTTTTTCGCGGTGACGATGCTCGCGACCCCGTTCGCGGGCTCGATCCCGGTGCTGATGGCGCTGCGCTTCGTCACGGGCCTGGGCCTCGGCTGCATCATGCCGAACGCGATGGCGCTGGTCGGCGAGTTCAGCCCGGCCGCGCATCGCGTGAAGCGGATGATGATCGTGTCGTGCGGCTTCACGCTCGGCGCCGCGATCGGCGGCTTCATCAGCGCCGCGCTGATTCCGGCGCTCGGCTGGCGCTCGGTGTTCTTCGTCGGCGGCGCGGTGCCGCTGGTGCTGACGCTCGCGATGTTTGCGCGCCTGCCGGAGTCGCTGCAGTTCCTGGTGCTGAAAGGGCGCGACGCGCAGGCACGCGCGTGGCTCGCGCGCTTCGCGCCGCAGGCCGGCATCGATGCGAGCACGCGCGTCGTCGTGCGCGAGCGCGCGGCGAGCGGCGCGCCGGTCGCCGAGCTGTTCCGCGATGGCCGCCGGCCGGTCACGCTGCTGCTGTGGGCCATCAGCTTCATGAACCTGATCGATCTGTACTTCCTGTCGAACTGGCTGCCGACCGTGATGCGCGATGCGGGTTATGCGCCGGGCACGGCAGTGATCGTCGGCACGGTGCTGCAGACGGGCGGCGTGGTCGGCACGCTGTCGCTCGGCTGGTTCATCGAACGCCACGGCTTCGTGCGTGTGCTGTTCGCGTGCTTCGCCTGCGCGGCCGTCTCGGTCGGACTGATCGGCTCGGTCGCGCATGCGCTGCCGTGGCTGCTGCTCGTCGTGTTCGCGGGCGGCTTCTGCGTGGTCGGCGGGCAGCCAGCCGTGAACGCGCTCGCGGGCCAGTATTACCCGACGTCGCTGCGCTCGACCGGCATCGGCTGGAGCCTCGGCATCGGCCGGATCGGCTCGGTGCTCGGGCCGCTCGTCGGCGGACAACTGATTGCGCTCAACTGGACCAACGGCGCGCTGTTCCATGCGGCCGCGGTGCCGGTGCTGTGCTCGGCGCTGTTCGTGCTGGGACTGGCCGGCGTCACGCGGCGCAACGGCGCGCAGGCGCCGAACGCCGCCATGAATTGATGGAGAAAGGAAACGATGACGCTTGACCTGTCGAAACCGGCGAGAGCCGGCTACCTGAGCGGTTTCGCGAACGAATTCGCGACCGAGGCGCTGCCCGGCGCGCTGCCGCACGGCCGCAACTCGCCGCAGCGCGCACCCTACGGGCTGTATGCGGAGCAGCTGTCGGGCACCGCGTTTACCGCGCCGCGCAGCCACAACCGCCGCTCGTGGCTGTACCGGATCCGGCCGGCGGCCGTGCACCGGCCGTTCGAGCCGTTCACGGGCCCGCAGCGGCTCGTGTCGGAATTCGGCGACTCGGCCGACGTGCCGCCGACGCCGCCGAACCAGCTGCGCTGGGATCCGCTGCCGATGCCGGTCGAGCCGACCGATTTCGTCGAAGGGCTCGTGACGATGGCCGGCAACGGCTCGGCGGCCGCGATGAACGGCTGCGCGATCCACCTGTATGCGGCGAACCGCTCGATGCAGGACCGCTTCTTCTACAGCGCCGACGGCGAACTGCTGATCGTGCCGCAGCAGGGACGGCTCTTCATCGCGACTGAATTCGGCCGGCTCGACGTCGAGCCGTTCGAGATCGCGGTGATCCCGCGCGGCGTGCGTTTCTCCGTCGCGCTGCCGGACGGCGACGCGCGCGGCTACATCTGCGAGAACTTCGGCGCGCTGCTGCGCCTGCCGGACCTCGGCCCGATCGGCTCGAACGGGCTCGCGAACCCGCGCGACTTCCTCACGCCGCAGGCCGCGTACGAGGATCGCGAAGGCGCGTTCGAGCTGGTCGCGAAGCTGAACGGGCGCCTCTGGCGCGCGGACATCGGCCATTCGCCGTTCGACGTCGTCGCGTGGCACGGCAACTACGCGCCGGTCAAATACGACCTGCGCCTGTTCAACACCATCGGCTCGATCAGCTATGACCATCCCGATCCGTCGATCTTCCTCGTGCTGCAGTCGCCCAGCGACACGCCGGGCGTCGACTCGATCGACTTCGTGATCTTCCCGCCGCGCTGGCTCGCGGCCGAGGATACGTTCCGCCCGCCCTGGTTCCACCGCAACGTCGCGAGCGAATTCATGGGGCTGGTGCACGGCGCGTACGACGCAAAGGCCGAGGGCTTCGTGCCGGGCGGCGCGAGCCTGCACAACTGCATGTCGGGCCACGGGCCCGACGCGGACACCTTCGAGAAGGCGTCCGCGAGCGACACGACGAAGCCGCACAAGGTCGACGCGACGATGGCGTTCATGTTCGAAACCCGCACGCTGATCCGGCCGACGCGCTACGCGCTCGACACCGCGCAGCTGCAGGCCGACTACTTCGAATGCTGGCAAGGCATCAAGAAACACTTCAATCCGGAGCAGCGATGAGCGACACCCAAGACTGGCGCGCGACGCTCGACCCGGCTCGCAAGAGCTGGGTCGAGACGGCGAACGATCCCGCCTGCGATTTCCCGATCCAGAACCTGCCGTTCGGGATCTTCAGCGACGCGAAGCAGGCGGCGCGCCGTGCGGGCGTCGCGCTCGGCGACCAGGTCGTCGACCTCGCCGCGCTTGCGCGCGCGGGCCTCGTGACGCTGCCGGCCGGCGCCGACGTGTTCGCCGTGCCGACGCTCAACGCGTTCATCGCGCTCGGCCGCGACGCATGGCGCAGCGTGCGCGTGCAGCTGTCCGACCTGTTCTCGCGCGACCACGCGCGGCTGCGCGATGATGCCGCGCTGCGCGCGCAGGTGCTCGTCGCGCAGCGCGACGCGACGCTGCATCTGCCGGTCGACATTCCCGGCTACACCGATTTTTATTCGTCGAAGGAACACGCGACCAACGTCGGCTCGATGTTCCGCGATCCGAAGAATGCGCTCCTGCCGAACTGGTCGGAGATGCCGATCGGCTACAACGGCCGCGCGTCGTCGGTGGTCGTGAGCGGCACGCCGGTGCGGCGCCCGAACGGGCAACTGAAGCTGCCCGACCAGGAGCGTCCGGTGTTCGGTGCGTGCCGCAAGCTCGACATCGAGCTGGAGACGGGTTTCATCGTCGGCCGCGGCAACGCGCTTGGCGAACCGATCGCGTGCGAGGACGCCGAAGCGCACATCTTCGGGATGGTGCTGCTGAACGACTGGAGCGCGCGCGACATCCAGCAGTGGGAATACGTGCCGCTCGGCCCGTTCAACGCGAAGACCTTCGCGACGACGATCTCGCCGTGGATCGTCACGCTCGACGCGCTCGAACCGTTCCGCGTCGCGCAGCCCGAGCAGTCGCCGCAGCCGCTCGCATATCTGCGGCACGCGGGCAGGCACGCGTTCGACATCGCGCTCGAAGTGACGCTGCGCGTGGAGGGGGCCGCCGAAGCGACGTCGATCTGCCGGACCAACTTCAGGCACATGTACTGGACGATGGCGCAGCAGCTTGCGCATCACACGGTCGCGGGCTGCAACACGCGCGTCGGCGACCTGATGGGTTCGGGGACGATCAGCGGGCCGACCCGGGATGCGTTCGGCAGCCTGCTCGAGCTGACGTGGAACGGCAAGGAGCCGCTCGCGCTGAACGGTGGCGGCAGCCGCGCGTTCATCGAGGACGGCGACGAACTCACGCTCGCGGGCTGGTGCCAGGGCGATGGCTATCGCGTCGGCTTCGGCGCGTGTGCAGGCAAGATCCTGCCGGCGCGCAGCGCGTAATACGTAACACGCAACGTGTGATCCGTAAGGACAGGGCGGCCCGCATTGCGCGGGCCGCTTTCGTTTTGCCGGCGAGCGGCGGTGCGTGTGCGCTTGTGCGTACCGATGCGTGGCGCCGCGCGCCGGCATCGGCGTCAGACCGCGCGCTGCAACGCGGCGCGTCGTTCCCATAGTGCGGCCGCAACGAACGCGGTGACGCAGACGACCAGCACGCCGATCAGTGCATTGCTGCCCAGCTGCTCCATCAATGCGCCCGCAACCAGCGGGCCGCCGAAGCTCGCGGCGCTCCACGATGCCGACACGAGCGAGCTCGCGGTGACGAGCGCCGCGCCGCGGAAGCGTTCGCCGCACGCGACGAGCGACAGCGTGTAGATGCTGCCGGCCGCCGCGCCGAGCGCGAACAGCAGCGGCCAGCACAGCCACGGATTCGCGATGACGAACGGCAGCAGCGGCAGGCCCGCGAGCACGATCCAGCCCGCGCCGAGGTGCACGCGTTCGCGACCGAGCTTGTCCGCGAGCCAGCCGATCGGGAACTGCATCGCGGTGTCGCCGAGCAGCATGATCGATGCGAGCAGCACGGCGGTCGCGCTCGCGACGCCATGATCCATCGCATAGAGCGGCAGCAGCGACAGCGCGAGCGTGTCGAACAGCGCAAAGAAGCCGGTGCCGATGATCAGCGCGGGCATGCGCGGCAGCACCGCGAGCCAGTGGTCGTGTTGTTCGTGATGCGCGTCGTCGCCGGCGAGCGGCGCGCGCCGGATCGTCGCGAGCGTCGGCAGCGCGAGCAGGAACAGCGCGCCGCACAGCGCGAAGCGGATGCTCGTCGCGCCGGCGATCTGGCTGACGAGCACGGGGCCCGCCATCTGGAACAGCGTGAAATTGGTCGCGTAGATCGCGACCACGCGGCCGCGTGTCGAATCGTCGGCGAGCTGGTTGACCCACGCTTCGCCGATCGTGAACAGCAGCATCAGCGCCGCGCCGCACAGCACGCGCAGCACGCCCCACAGGACCAGGTCCGACGTGAACTGCATCAGCGCGGTGGCCGCGGCGAGCAGCACGACCGACACGACGATCGCGCGGCGCGAGCCGATGTGTCGCGCGAGCGCGGTGACGAACGGGACGACCGCGAGGCCGCCCAGGGCCTGCGCGGCTGTCAGCATGCCGACGACGTTGGTGCCGTGTCCGGCTTCGGTCAGTGCGAGCGCGGTGAGCGGCAGCGTGGCGCCGGTGCCGAGGCCGACGACCGCGACGCTCAGGATCAGCGCGAGGAAATCGCGATTGAGAATGGCTTTCATCGGCGGGGATGCTACACCGGGGGCCTTGAAAGGTCCATGAAGGCCGTCAGGTTCGAATGGCGTTGCGTGCGCAACGAATGAATGGCCGTTGCGTTACACGTAGCCGGCCGGCCCGCTCACCGGGCGGCGTTCGAGCGATGCCGACCAGAGCGTGAGCGCGAGCGCCGCGACGGCCATCGCGGCACCGACCCACGGCAGGTTCACGAGCGACACGCCGGAGCCGATCGCCATCCCGCCGAGCCACGCGCCCGTCGCGTTGCCGAGGTTGAATGCGCCCTGGTTCAGCGTCGACGCGAGGTTCGGCGCATCGCTCGCGCGATCGACGATCAGGATCTGCAGCGGCGGCACGATCGCGAACGCGAGGATGCCCCACACGAAGATCGTCGCGAGCGCGGCGAACGGCAGGTGCATCGTGCCGGCGAACAGCGCGAGGACGATGCCGATCAGCGCGAGCGTCGCGATCAGCGACGGCATCCGGCGCCAGTCGGCGAGCTTGCCGCCGAGCGTGCCGCCGACGGTCAGGCCGAGGCCGAACAGCAGCAGCACGTAGGTGACCTGGCGCGGCGAGAAGCCCGTCACGTCCTCGAGGATCGGCGTGATGTACGTGAACACGCTGAACAGGCTCGCGGACGCGAGCACGCTGATGCCGAGCACCATCAGCACCTGCGGGTGCTTCAGCACGCTGAATTCGCGCGTGATGCTGGTGTCGGGCATCGCGAGATGCTTCGGCAGGCATACCGCGAGCGCGGCGGCCGCGGCGATGCCGATGCCGGTGACGGCCCAGAACGTCGCGCGCCAGCCGTAGGCCTGGCCGAGCGCGGTGCCGAGCGGCACGCCGAGCACGTTCGCGAGCGTGAGGCCGGTGAACATCAGCGCGATCGCCTGCGCGCGGCGGTTCGGCGCGACGAGGTTGCTCGCGACCACCGAGCCGATTCCGAAGAAGGCGCCGTGGCAGAACGCGGTGACGACGCGCGCGGCCATCAGCACCGCATAGCCGGGCGCGATCGCGCAGAACAGGTTGCCGGCGATGAACAGTCCGATCAGGCCCATCAGCGCGCGCTTGCGCGGCATCTTCGAGGTGACGATCGCGAGGATCGGCGCGCCGATCGTCACGCCGAGCGCGTAGCCGGACACGAGCATCCCGGCGGCCGGGATCGACACGCCGAGGTCGCGGGCGACGTTGGGCAGCAGCCCCATGATCACGAACTCGGTGGTACCGATTCCAAATGCGGCGACGGCAAGGGCGAAAAGAGGCAAGGGCATCGCGGTGGGCTACGGAAAAGACCGCGGCCCGAAGCCGGCGCGGGATGCGCGGGACGGGCGGGGCGGGGAGGCGTCAGCCGCGATTCTACTTCAGTGAAAACCCCTATGCTCGGGGTCAAAACGGATGTTGCCGGCGTGCGACGCGGTACGGGTGCGGTCGCGCCACAGTGTGGGATCTGGCGGTGTGTTCGACGGCGGCGGCGTGGCGAAATATCGGGTCGGAGCGAGGCTGGCGGCGCGTCCATGCCACGCGCCGTGCGCACGGTTACCGGTCGGGAAGCGTCCCGGCTGGTGCCGGGCCGGAGCCGCCGTCCGCTGCGCAAACCTCGGGCGACGGCGCCGACCCGGCGGTCGCCGCGCGATCGGCGGCCTGCGTCGCCGGCGCGTCCCAGCCGTTTTCGAACAGGCAGGCTTCGATCGGCATCCGTGCGGCCCAGCGCTCCTCCTCGAGCATCGGTTTCGCATAGAACGCGTCGACATGTCCGACGCACAGCACCGCGATCGGCTTCGCGCCGGCCGGCATGCCGAGCAGCGTGCGCAGCGCGTCGACGTCGAACAGCGACACCCAGCCCATCCCGAGCCCTTCGGCGCGCGCGGCGAGCCACATGTTCTGGATCGCGCAGGCGGCGGACGCGAGGTCCATCTCCGGCAGCGTGCGGCGGCCGAACACGTGGCGCTCGCGATCGTCGGTCAGCGCGACGACCAGCAACTCGCCGCATTCGCGCACGCCTTCGACCTTCAGCCGCATGAATTCGTCCTGCCGCTCGCCGAGCGCGTCGGCGGTCGCGCGGCGCTCGGCCTCGACCAGTGCATGGATCGCGGTGCGCAACGCGGCGTCGGTGATGCGGATGAAGCGCCACGGCTGCATGAAGCCGACGCTCGGCGCGTGGTGCGCGGCGCGCAGCAACCGCGCGAGCGTGGCCGGATCGACGGGCGCCGGCGTGAAGTGGCGCATGTCGCGCCGTTCGAAGATGGCGCGGTAGACCGCGGCAAGGGCGGAGTCGTCGAAACGCATGAGTGGCGGAAGCAGGGGGAGGTCGGCGCAACGATAGCAGACGCCGCGCGTGCGGCGTTACATCAGTCGAAACAAAATGGCGCATCGTTGACGGATCGCGTGCGCCGAACGCGGAATGCCGTGGATCAGCGTCCGGTCGTGACGACGTTGGTCGGCGTGCCGGCGTGCCACGCCTCGATGTTCAGCAGCGTCGTGTGCGCGATCTCGGCGAGCGCCTCGCGCGTGAAGAACGCCTGGTGCGACGTGACGATCACGTTCGGGAACGTCAGCAGGCGCGCGAGCACGTCGTCCTGCAGCGGCAGGTCGGAATGATCCTCGAAGAAGAGGCCGCTTTCCTCCTCGTACACGTCGAGCCCGAGATGGCCGAGCTGGCCGCTCTTGAGCGCGTCGACCAGCGCCTGCGCGTCGACGAGGCCGCCGCGGCCGGTATTGATCAGCATCGCGCCGTGCTTCATCCGCGCGAGCGTCTGCGCATTGATCAGATGATGCGTCGACGGCAGCAGCGGGCAGTGCAGGCTGACGATGTCGGCATGGTGCAGCAGCTCGTCGAGCTCGACGTAGCGCGCGCCGAACGCGATCAGCTCGTCGTCGTGCGGCGGCATCGAGTGCGCGAGCACGTGCATGCCGAAGCCCATCATGATCTTCGCGAACACGCGGCCGATCAGGCCGGTGCCGATCACGCCGACGGTCTTGCCGTGCAGGTCGAAGCCGAGCAGCCCGTTCAGCGAGAAGTCGCCTTCGCGCGTGCGCGCGACCGCGCGCGGCAGCCGGCGGTTGAGCGCGAGGATCAGCGCGACCGCGTGTTCGGCGACCGCATGCGGCGAATACGCGGGCACGCGCACGACCGCGATGCCGAGCCGCTCGGCGGCCGCCAGGTCGACATGGTTGAAGCCGGCCGAGCGCAGTGCGATGAGGCGCGTGCCGCCGTCGGCGAGCCGTTCGAGCACGGCCGCGTCGACGGTGTCGTTGACGAACGGACAGACAACCTCATAACCGTGCGCGAGGATCGCGGTTTCCGCGTCGAGATGCGACGGCTGGAAGTGCAGCCGATAGCCGAACTGCCGGTTGGCGGCGGTAAACGATTCGTCGTCGTACTGCCGGCTGCTGAACAGGATCACGCGCACGCTGCACCTCCGATGGCTGTCGCGTGCAGTTTACTGCAGGCCCGTCTGCCGGCCCGTGACGACATCGACGCGATCGGTCGTGCGCAGGAAGCCATAGCCGGTCCGCTCGCGGGCCGCCTGCACGCCGAAATGCTCGAGCGCGTGCTCGACGAAGCTGCGGGTGCGGGCCGGCACGTACTGGCGGTTCGGGTAGACGAGCGACAGCTGCGCGTCCGGGTCGTCGATCCGGTAGGCGGACAGCAGCCGCACCAGCGTGCCGGCGGCGAGCGCGTCGGCGACGCTCGGCTCGGGCAGCACTGCGATGCCGGACCCGGCGACGGCCGCCGCCTGCACGAGCGCCAGCTGGTTGACCGTGCAGGTCGGGCGCACGGTGATCGAATGCGTGACGCCGTCGTGGCCGACCAGCCGCCACGCGGGCGCATGCTGGTGCGGTGCGAGTGCGACCCAGTCGTGGCCAGGCAGGTCGTCGGGCGCGCGCGGCTCGCCGCGACGTTCGAGATAGGCGGGCGCCGCGCAGGCGACGAACGGGTTCGGCGCGAGTGCGTGGCCGATCAGTGTCGGGTTGCCGTCGAGCCGGTTGCCGGTCACGATGCCGACGTCGTAGCCCGAATCCAGCACGTCGAGCGGCCCTTCGGCGACGGTGAGCTGCACGCGCAGCTCGGGATAGCGGTGCCGGAAACTGCTGACGAGCGGCGTCAGCGCGAGCGGCGACAGCAGGCCCGACGCGACGACCCGCAGCGTGCCGGCCGGCTCGCGCACTGCATGCGCGACGGATGCCTCGAGATGATCGAATTCCTCGAGCAGCGCGCGACAGCCGTCGAGGTAGCGCAGGCCTGCCTCGGTCAGCGACAGGTTGCGCGTGGTGCGGTGGATCAACCGCGTGTTCAGGTGAGACTCGAGCATCGCGATCGAACGCGTGACGAGCGCATTGGATACGCCTAGATGGTGCGCCGCGCGCCGGAAGCTCTGCTGCTCGGCGACGCAGACGAACACACGCATGGTCTGAATCTGGTTCATGGCTCGCGGATTTCTGGCCCGGTTGATTGATTCTGGTGGTGATTTTTCGTGGCACGACCTGGAAACCGTCGCGCAACCCGCGGTTCTGGTCCGTATCGAAAAATCGGTTTTCGATTCTGCAGACGATTGTTGATTACAGAAGCGATATCCGTCAACCTGAGAAAAGGGGCGGGTTGCGGAAAATCGAAATCACGGGTATCGCTTTAACGAGGTGGGGTCGCAAGCGTGCGCCGGGGATAGTCGGTGGCGCATTGAAGTCGGCTGCCGGGTATTTGAATATTTCGTATGTTAATCAATGCCTTGTGTTTGATTCGGTGCGGCTGGATGCGGTAATGGGTGAAGTCGCTCACCAATTGATGTCGAGATTGTGGAGTTTTGAATAGGTTCGGTTTTCGCCGCCCGATTTCGCCTTCGCGATTTTTGCCGTGATGGCCAGTATTCCAGTCGATGCGTGGACCGTACTGAACGTCCGCATCGGGAAATCGTCGCAATATTGCCGGAGAAAATCGCGGGGGATCGAACCGCGAATGGAACCGTTTCGCATGCGGCCGGCAATGCCGCGACAATACGAAACCCGATCGTGCGACGTGTGCGCGGCCGGCTGGCCCGGTCCGTCGACCGGGCCAGCATCACGCTGTCCGGCCGCGCGTGCCTCTTGCGCGCGGCCGCGGAACGCGGAATCATCGATCAGTTCGCCATGCCGTGCGGCGGATGACGTCCGTGCGTTTTCTTCCTTCCTCTTTTGCCAGCCATGTCCATCGATTACTCGCCGATTCCCTGTCCCGTCGTCGTGCCGCTCGACGCGATCCTGCCCGAAGAACCGCTGCTGATGATGGGGGCCGGCCCGGTCCCGATCCCGGCCGCCGTCGCGAAGGCGAACACGATCGTGATCAACCACCTCGGCGCGACGATGGCGAAGATCATCGAGCAGGTGAAGGAGATGGCGCGCTACGTGTTCCAGACCCGCACGAAGTGGGTGCTCGGCGTCGCCGGCCCCGGCTCCGCCGCGATGGAAATGGCGATCTCGAACCTCGCGTGGCGCGGCACGCGCGTGCTGTCGATCCGCAATGGCTTCTTCAGCGCGCGGATGGCCGAGATGGCGACGCGCGTCGGCGCCGACGTCGCGACGCTCGAAGTGGCCGACCGCTCGGTCGCGAGCCTCGACGAGATCGCGGACGCGATCGCGCGCGAGCGGCCCGAGATCGTGACGATCGTGCAGGGCGAGACGTCGAACACCGTGTGGAACCGCGACCTGCGCGACATCGCGGCACTCGCGAAGGCGGCCGGCGCGCTGGTTGTCGTCGACGCGGTGTGCACGCTGTCGACGATGCCGCTCGAGATGGACGCGTGGGGCATCGACGCGGTGATCACCGGCGGCCAGAAGGGGCTGTCGTCGATCCCCGGCGTGTCGCTGATCGCATTCTCCGACGCCGCGTGGGAGCGGATGAAGCAGCGTCCGGAACCGAACGCGCACTGGTGCCTCGACATGGCGCTCGCGGAGAACTTCTGGCACAACGCGGGCTATCACTACACGGCGCCGGTGTCGGGCGTGCTCGCGCTGCACGAGGCGCTGCGCCTCGTCTGCGCTGAGACGCTCGAAAGCCGCTTCGCGCGCCACCTGCGCTGCTCGCTCGCGCTGCAGGCGGGCGTCGAGGCGATGGGGCTCACGCTCTATGCGCCGAAGGACTGCCGGCTCAATTCGGTGGTCGGGATCGAGACGCCCGAAGGGCTCACGCCCGGCATGGTGTGCGGCCATATCTCGAAGCAGTACCAGGTCGAGATATCGGGCTCGTTCGGGCTGCCGATCGTGCGGATCGGACAGATGGGCGAGCAGTGCCGCGAACACAACCTGTTCCGCACGCTGCATGCGTTCGGCCGCACGATGGTCGATCTGAAGGTACCGGTCGACCTGCCGGCCGGCGTGGCCGCGCTCGAGCAGGAACTGTCGCAGCGGGGCGTGTAAGCCAGGGGGAACCCGCGCGGGGGGCGCGCTTGCGGCGCTTCCGGCCCGGCGGTCGGCAACTGCCCCCGGTATGGCGAACGACGGTCGGCCGGCCTGGCCGCCTTTCGTCAACCGTGCTCAGCCGCCCTGCATCGCGCGCCGGTATGCATTCGGCGTCGTGCCGTGTGCGTCGCGAAAGCGGTGGCTGAAGTGGCCGGCGTTCGCGTAGCCGCATTCGGCGGCGACCTGCGCGAGCGGCAGCGCCGTCGTGCGCAGCAGCAGGCGCGCCCGCGCGAGTCGCTGCTCGGCGACCCACGCATGTGGCGCGCGGCCGAACGACAGCCGGAACATCCGCGAGAAGTGGTATTCGGACAGCGCGGCGACGTCCGCCAGTTCGCCGAGCGTCAGCGGCTGCGACAGGTAGCTGTCGATATAGTCGCGCACGCGGCGCCGCACGGCCGGCGCGAGCCCGCCGCGGAACGGCACGTCGGTGCGCGTCGTGCTCTGGCCGCGCAGCAGCAGGCTCAGCACGTCGTGCGCGGCCTCGTTCACGCGCAGCCGCCCATCGGCATCGTCCCAGCGCTCCAGCGCGAGCGACCGGAACTGCGCGGCGACGCGCGCATCCTCGAAATAGGTGCGGTCGGCGAGCTTCAGCTCGCGCGGCTCGCGATCGAGCTCGCGGATCGCGCGCTGCGTGAAGTGCTCGGGCAGGAAGTACAGGTGGATGAAGTGCATCTCGCCGCGCACCCACCAGCGCGATTCATGGTCGCCCGGCAGCGCGCACAGCAGGCTCGGCGCGCCGTAGCGCGGCACGCGTTCGCGCTCCGTCCGGTAGCCGCCGTCGAGATAGCACGACAGCGTGTGGTGGCCGGGCTGTTCGTAGATCGTCTCGCTTTCGTCGGTGATGCGCGTCCATTCGGCGATCGCGAGATGGTCGCCGAGCCACGTGAAACGCTCGAGCGTCGCGTTCGCGTCGGCGAGCGTTCGGCACACCGACTGCAGGCCGAACGGCAGCGCACCGCCGGCAAGGGCGGCCGCGTGATCGACGGGCGGGGCGTACAGGGGCGAACTCATGGTGCGACGAGTATAAGCGCGCGTGATGCGCGCCGTGCGGCGGCGAGAAAAAGAGCGCAATTCCGGACAATCCGCGCGGGCGGGGCGCCGGCATAGTCGGAGTCCGTTTCACTCGTTCCGCATCGTTGCCGCCATGAACCTGTCGCTTTATTTCGTCACCGTGCTGATCTGGGGCACCACCTGGATCGCGATCAAGTGGCAACTGGGCGCCGTGCCGCCGCCCGTGTCGATCGCGTGGCGCTTCTGGCTCGCCGCCGCCGTGCTGTTCGCGCTGCTGCGCGTGATGCGCCGGCCGGTCCGCCCGCCGCGCGAGGCGTGGCGCTACCTGGTCGCGCAGGGCGTCGCGCTGTTCTGCCTGAATTTCCTGTGCTTCTACTATTCGGAGCAGGTCGTGCCGAGCGGCCTCGTCGCGGTGATCTTCTCGACCGCGCCGCTGCTGAATTCGATCAACGGCCGGCTGTTCATGGGCCGCCCGCTGCGGCCGTCCGCGATCGCCGGCGCGCTGCTCGGGCTGACCGGCATCGCGTGCCTGTTCTGGCAGCAGATGGCCGGACACCTCGACGATCATGCGACGTGGACGGGCCTCGCGATCGCGTTCGCGGGCACGATGTGCTTCTCGGCCGGCAACCTGCTGTCGAGCCGGATGCAGTCGATGGGGCTGCACCCGCTCGTGACCAACGGCTGGGCGATGCTGATCGGCGCGGCGATTCTGACGGTCGGCAGCGCGCTGGCAGGATTGCCGTTCATGATCGATACGAGCCCGCGCTATCTCGGCGCGCTCGTCTATCTCGCGGTGCCGGGCTCGGTGATCGGGTTCACCGCGTACCTGACCCTCGTCGGCCGGATCGGGCCAGAGCGCGCCGCGTACTGCACGGTGCTGTTCCCGATCGTCGCCCTGGCCGTGTCGACGGTCTTCGAAGGTTACCAGTGGTCGCCGCTCGCGGTGATCGGGCTGCTGCTCGTGCTGGCCGGCAATCTCGTCGCGTTCGATCTGACGCGCAGGTTGTTTCTGCGCACGGCGTGACTGGCGTGCCATATGGCACGGCTTGGCCCGGTCCGGGTATCGCGCGAATTGGTTGACTTGGTTGACTTGGTTTTGATTTGGGGCTAGGCTTGATCCTCCGGTTGCATCAGGAGGTGATGATGGTCACGCACGCTCATGCGCTTGAAGGCGCCGCTACGATTCTCGATGTCGAGACCGAGGAGGCACTGCGCAGTGCCGTCGGCGCGGCGACCATGCTCGGGCCGGATCGCGCCCGTGCGCTGCTCAGGCTGTCGGATGAGCAACTAGGGCACCTGTTCAAGGTGGGCATCGCGCAGGTCATCGATCTGGCCGGCACGATCACGTTCGGTATCGCGGCAGCCGCGACGCGCGACAGGAAGCCATTGGGCCGGAAGAAGGGGACGACGGATACGCGCACCGGTGTCGCCGTCGCCGATCTGGAGCGGCGTGCGCAGGCTCAGCGACACGCGCTGGTTGCCGACGGCAAGCTGTTGCCGGCCGCGCAGATCTGGACCGGGCTCGGCATGACGCGGCAGGCGCTTAGCAAGGCGGTGGCGTCGGGGCGAATCTTCACGGTCGATGTCGGAGCCGCGCAGTACTACCCGGCGTTCTATCTGGCAGGCGACGTCGATCGCAAGACACTGGGGAGGGTGACCCAACGTCTCGGCGGCTTGCCGGGATGGAGCAAATGGCAGTTCTTCACGACACCCAAGGCATCCCTGGGCAACGTCACGCCGCTAGTTGCGCTGTCGCGCGGGAAGCTTGACGAGGTCGAGCGTGCCGCCACAGCGTTTGCGGAACGCTAGGAGGCGCATGTGTTGACGGCGCCGGGGAAACATTTCGGGAGCGCGACGCTCACGACCCGCGAGGTGGCGCCCGCGGCGCTGGTTCGCATCTCGCGATACGCGACCGGCGAGCCGCACTTCGGCAAGTCGGGCGGCAACCGCTTCGACGATCCGCGCCCGAGGCGGCGGTACGGCACCAGCTATTTCGGTTTCGATTTGCATTGCGCATTCGCCGAGACGGTGCTGCACGACGAAGTCGCCGATCTGGTGCTGGGCGGCTTTCCGCTCGTGACGACCGAACTCGATCGCTACGTGCTTGCATTTGACGGCACGCCGTTGACCGTGGCCGTCCTGCACGGCTTGCCGCTGAAGAACCTGGGCGGTGATGGCGCGTTGTCGACCATCGTGCCGTATGACGTTCCGCAGCAGTGGTCGCTTGCCGTCCACCGGCATCATCGGCGGGTCGACGGCTTTCTATACATGTCCCGCCATCTCAACACGTCGGAAGCGCTCGTGCTCTTCGATCGTGCCGAACCCAAGCTCTCGCTCACGAACGCCGTTCCGTTCCGGCGCCACCCTCAAGCCGTCCGCGTATTGCGGGACTTCAACGTGTTGCCGCGTTGAACGGCGCTGCACGTGCCGCAACACGGCTCAAGCCGCTGCGCCGCTCCCCGCGACCCGCGCCTGCCGCTGGTACAGCACCATCGACAGCGCGACGCCCGCCGCGGCGGCCACCGCCGCGAACAGGAACACCTGCGGATAGCCGAATGCACCGGCCACATAGCCGGCGAGCGGGCCGGTGATGCCGAGCGACAGGTCGAGGAACACCGAATACGCGGACAATGCCGCGCCGCGGCTCGCCGGCGGCACGAGCGCGACGGCCTCGACGCCGAGCGCCGGGAAGATCAGCGCGAAGCCGAAGCCGGTCAGCGCGGCGCCGACGAGCGCGACGTGCGGCACGGGCGCGAGCCACAGCAGCACGAGGCCCGAGCATTCGAACGCGAACGACACGATCGCGACGCGGAAGCCGCCGTAGGTCTTGATCGTATTCGCGAACAGCAGGCGCGCGCCGATGAACAGCGTGCCGAACACGGTCAGCGACAGCGCGGCGTTCGGCCAGTGGCGCGCCGCGTAGTACAGCGTGACGAAGGTCGCGATCGAGCCGAAGCCGGCCGAGCCGAGCGCGAGGCCGAGGCCGTGCGGCAGCACGCGGGTGAACACGCTCGCATACGACATCCGCTCGCCGTGCACGAGCGGCACGGAATCGATCAGGCGCGCGAGGTAGAAGCCGAGCGCCGCAAGCGCGATCACGATCACGCCGATCAGCGCCGGATTCAGCGTATGCGCGATGGCGACGCCGACCGGTGCGCCGAGCGCAAGCGCGCCGTAGGTCGCGATGCCGTTCCACGAGATTACCTTCGCGTTGTGCGCGACGCCGACCCGGCCGATGCCCCACAGGATCGCGCCGGTGCCGCACAGGCTTTCGCCGACGCCGAGCACGAGCCGGCTCGCGACCAGCAGCACGAGGCTCGCGACCGGCCAGTGAGCCAGCAGCAGCGCGACGAGCAGCAGCACGCCCGACACGCCGCAGCCGATCAGCCCGCGCAGCACCGTCTGCTTCGGCCCGAGCGTATCGGCGAAACGCCCGGCGAGCGGGCGTGACGCGAGCGTCGCGAAATACTGGACGCTGATCGCGCCGCCCGCGACGATCGCGGAAAAGCCGAGATCGTCGTGGACGAAGCCCGGCAGCACGGCGAGCGGCAGGCCGATGGTCAGGTAGCAGATGAACGTGAAGCAGACGACGGACACGATTTGCAGCGTGACGGCGAACCCGCTGCGCGGCGGTGTGGCGGAATCGGTTGACATGGGGTCGGATCGAATGAGCGAAACGAAACGGAAGGCGGCAAAAAACGGAATCGGGATTTTCCCATGGAACCGGTTTTCACGCAGGTACCATTTAGTTAATCGCGACCCGTTTCCGGTGCGGAAGGATCGATGACGGACCGGTGCGGGCAGGCGCGGAACCCAGGCGGGACAACGCGCACGACGCGCGTCGCGCGGCCCCGGCGCTCATATCGCGGCAGTTATATGGGCCCCATGCGTGATGGGCTATGGGTTGCGGAATTTGATGGTGATAGCGTGCAAACTGTCAGAGAAACGTCGGTCGAGCGCCCCGCGCAGGCCGCCTTGCCCCCACTTGAAGAACGACAGAGACATGAGTGAGCCGATTCGCTTCTACCATCGTCACGCGGTCCGCGAAGTCAGCGGCGCGGACGTCACCCGCACCGTGCTGCAATACCTGCGCGAGGATGCGCACTGCATCGGCACCAAGGAAGGCTGCGCGGAAGGCGACTGCGGCGCGTGCACGGTCGTCGTCGGCGAGCTGACCGACGCGGGCACGGTTGCGTTCAAGGCCGTCAACGCCTGCATCCAGTTCCTGCCGACCCTCGACGGACGTGCGCTGCTGACGGTGGAGGACCTGCGCCAGCCGGACGGTTCGCTGCACCCGGTGCAGCAGGCGATGGTCGATTGCCACGGCTCGCAATGCGGGTTCTGCACGCCCGGCTTCGTGATGTCGATGTGGGCGCTGTACGAGAAGCACGGCCACGAAGGCTGCGGCAGCGCGTGCGCGAAAGAGAAGGACGTGCCGACGCGCACCGAGATCGCCGATGCGCTGACCGGCAACCTGTGCCGCTGCACCGGTTACCGGCCGATCGTCGACGCGGCGGTCCGGATGTTTGATGCACCCGCGCCGGCGGCCCCGGTCGACACGGCCGCGCTGGCCCGCACGCTCGCATCGCTCAAGCGTGACGACACGTTCGACTACACGACGCTCGACGGCGCGCGCTTCGCGGCGCCGCGCACGCTCGACGCGCTGGCTGCGCTGAAGATCGAGCGTCCCGCCGCGCGGATCCTCGCCGGCAGCACCGACATGGGCCTGTGGGTCACCAAGCAGATGCGCCGGCTCGACGACCTGATCTACATCGGCCAGATCGCCGAACTGCAGAACGTCGTGCACGGCGACGACTGGATCGAGATCGGTGCGGGCGTGACCGTCGAAAACGCGTATGCGGCGCTCGCCGGCACATATCCGGAACTGACCGAAATGTGGAAGCGCTTCGCGTCGGTGCCGATCCGCAACGCGGGGACGATGGGCGGCAACGTCGCGAACGGCTCGCCGATCGGCGACTCGATGCCGGGCCTGATCGCGCTCGGCGCGCGGGTCGTGCTGCGCGGCGGCGACACGGTGCGCGAACTGCCGCTCGAGGCGCTCTACACCGGTTATCAGCAAAAGGACATGGCGCCGCACGAATTCGTCGTCGGCCTGAAGGTGCCGACCCGCACCGGCGCGCGCGCGAAGCTGCAGTTCCGTACCTACAAGCTGTCGAAGCGGTTCGACTCCGACATTTCTGCGGTGTGCGCGGCGTTCGCGTTCGTCGCGGACGGCGAGCTGATCCGCGAGCCGCGCATCGCGTTCGGCGGGATGGCCGCGACGCCGAAGCGCGCGACGCACACGGAAGCCGTGCTCGACGGCGCGCAGTGGCACGAAGCCACCGCGCAGGCCGCGATGCAGGCGCTCGAGCGCGACTACCAGCCCCTGTCGGACATGCGTGCGACGAGCACGTATCGCCTCGATACCGCGAAGAACCTGATGTATCGATTCTGGCTGGAGACGCGTCCGCACGATCCGCTGCCGCCGCAAGCCCTGAATGTGCGTGAAGTGGCCGCCGAAGCCGGCGCCGAAGCTGCCGATGTCCAGGCGCGCGTCTGAAGACGGAGAACACCGAACATGAACCAGCAAGCAGAACCGTTCCTGAGCACCCTCGACCCGCAAGCCGACGCCGCGCAGGTCCACGTCTCGCGCCCGCACGAATCCGCCCACCTGCACGTGAGCGGGCGCGCGACCTACACCGACGACATTCCAATCGTCGCCGGCACGCTGCACGCGGCGCTCGGGTTGTCCGCGAAGCCGCACGCGAAGATCGTGTCGATGAACTTCGACGCGGTGCGCGCGACGCCGGGCGTGGTCGCCGTGTTCACGGCCGACGATATCCCCGGCGTCAACGATTGCGGCCCGATCATCCACGACGACCCGGTGCTCGCGAAAGGCATCGTGCAGTTCGTCGGCCAGCCGATGTTCATCGTCGTCGCGACGTCGCATGAAATCGCGCGGCTCGCGGCGCGCCGCGCGCAGGTCGACTACGAGGAACTGCCCGCGATCCTGACCGCGCAGGACGCGCGCAAGGCCGAAACCTACGTGATCCCGCCGTTGAAGCTCGCGCGCGGCGACGCGGCCGCGCGGCTCGCCGCCGCGCCGCATCGCGAGTCGGGCGAGATGCTGCTCGGCGGCCAGGAGCAGTTCTACCTGGAAGGGCAGATCGCGTACGCGGTGCCGAAGGACGACGACGGGATGCACGTGTACTGCTCGACGCAGCACCCGAGCGAGATGCAGCACCTCGTCGCGCACGTGCTCGGTGTCGCGTCGCACAACGTGCTGGTCGAATGCCGCCGGATGGGCGGCGGGTTCGGCGGCAAGGAGTCGCAGTCGGGCCTGTTCGCGTGCTGCGCGGCGCTCGCCGCGTGGAAGCTGCTGTGTCCGGTGAAGCTGCGTCCGGACCGCGACGACGACATGATGATCACCGGCAAGCGGCACGACTTCCATTACCGCTTCGACGTCGGCTACGACGACGACGGCCGCCTCGACGGCGTCGCGCTCGACATGACGTCGCGCTGCGGCTTCTCGGCCGACCTGTCGGGCCCGGTGATGACGCGCGCGGTGTGCCACTTCGACAACGCGTACTGGCTCGGCGACGTCGACATCGCCGGCTACTGCGGCAAGACCAACACGCAGTCGAACACCGCGTTCCGCGGCTTCGGCGGCCCGCAGGGCGCGTTCGCGATCGAGTACATCCTCGACGACGTCGCGCGTGCGCTCGGCCGCGATCCGCTCGACGTGCGCTACGCGAACCTGTACGGCAAGACCGAGCGCAACGTGACGCCTTACGGGCAGACGGTCGAGGACAACGTGCTGCACGAGTTGCTCGGCGAACTCGAGACGACGAGCGACTACCGCGCGCGCCGCGCGGGCGTGCGCGAATTCAACGCACGCAACCCGGTGCTGAAGAAGGGCATCGCGCTCACGCCGGTGAAGTTCGGCATCGCGTTCAACGTCACGCACTTCAACCAGGCCGGCGCGCTGGTGCACATCTACACCGACGGCTCGGTGCTGGTGAACCACGGCGGCACGGAGATGGGGCAGGGGCTCAACACGAAGGTCGCGCAGGTCGTCGCGCACGAGCTCGGCATCCGCTTCGGCCGGATCCGCGTGACGGCGACCGACACGAGCAAGGTCGCGAACACGTCCGCGACGGCCGCGTCGACGGGCTCCGACCTGAACGGCAAGGCCGCGCAGGATGCGGCGCGCCAGCTGCGCGAGCGGCTCGCGGCGTTCGCGGCGAAGCAGTTCGGCGACGGCAAGGTCGATGCGGCCGACGTGAAGTTCGGCAACGACTTCGTGTGGGTCGGCGGCGCGAGCGTGCCGTTCGGCGAGGTGATCGCGAAGGCGTATCTCGCGCGCGTGCAGCTGTGGTCCGACGGCTTCTACGCGACGCCGAAGCTGTACTGGGATCAGTCGAAGCTGCAGGGCCGGCCGTTCTACTACTACTCGTACGGCGCGGCCGTATCGGAGGTCGTGATCGATACGCTGACGGGCGAGATGCGCACGCTGCGCGTCGATGCGCTGCACGACGTCGGCGCATCGCTGAACCCGGCGCTCGACATCGGCCAGGTCGAAGGCGCGTTCATCCAGGGGATGGGCTGGCTCACGACCGAGGAGCTGTGGTGGAACGCGGGCGGCAAGCTGATGACGCATGCGCCGTCCACGTACAAGATCCCGACCGTCAACGACACGCCGCCGGAGTTCAACGTGCGGCTGTTCCAGAACCGCAACGTGGAGGACAGCATCCATCGTTCGAAGGCCGTCGGCGAGCCGCCGCTGCTGCTGCCGTTCTCGGTGTTCTTCGCGGTGCGCGACGCCATTGCCGCGGTCGGCGACTACCGGGTGAATCCGCCGCTCGACGCGCCGGCCACCGGCGAGTCGATCCTGCGTGCCGTGCATGCGGTGCGTGCGGCGAGCGCCGCGCGGGCAGGCTGAGATGAGAATGACCCCCACGCTCACTTCGTTCGCTGCCCCCCGCGGGGGTGGTCAGCCTCCTTGGGGCGGCCCGGCGGAGGCTGATATGAAACGACCCCCACGCTCACTTCGTTCGCTGCCCCCCGAGGGGGCGGTCAGCCTCCTTGGGGCGGCCCGGCGGAGACTGACATGAACGGGCCCGCTCGTTCGCTGCGTGCCGCTTCGCACGGGCCCGCCGCCGGGTGTGACGGCGCATGCGGCACCGCACCGGCGCAGACGTTCGCGCCCGGCACCGGCCGGCGCAACCGCGCGACCGCCGCGCCGCCGCCGATGCACATCGTGCTGTTCGGCGCAGGGCACGTCGGTCACGCGCTCGTCACGCTGCTCGGCGCGTTGCCGTGCGTCGTGCAGTGGGTCGACACGCGCGACGAACTGTTCCCGGACGAATGTCCGCCGAACGTGCAGCCGGAGCCGACCGACACGCCGGAGGCCGTCGTCGACGCGGCGCCGCCCGGCGCATATTTCCTTGTGATGACGCACAACCACGCGCTGGACTTTTCGCTCGCCGCGCAGATCATGCGGCGGCGCGACTTCGCGTACTTCGGGATGATCGGTTCGCGCACCAAGCGCGTGAAGTTCGAGCGCCGGCTCGCCGCGCGCGGCGTCGACCCGGCGCGGCTCGCGGAGATGGTGTGCCCGATCGGCATCGCGGGCATCGTCGACAAGGCGCCCGGCGCGATCGCGGTGGCGGTGTGCGCGGAGCTGCTGCAGGCCCGCTCGGGCATGCCGGTGGCCGATGCGAAGGCGGCCGCGGCCGGGCGCGTGCGCGACGACGTGAGCTGCGCGCGGTAACGACGAGGGCCGAGACGCCCGACGCACGTCCGCGCGTTTTTGCCTACACTGCACGGATCGCGCGGCATCGGGCCGCGCGTCATGCGTGCAGGTGCCATGTCCGATCATCAGGTCTATCTCGACGCGCTCGATGCGAGCCTCGTCGCCATCGAGCGCTGGCTGTCCGGCGCCGATACCGCACCCGCGGCGCTCGATACGCTGCTCGTGCCTTTCTCCACCGATTTCACGATGATCATGACCGACGGCCGCGTGTTCGACCATGACGGCACGCGCGCGCTGTTCGCGAAGCTCGGCGGCGCGAAGCCGGGGCTGCGCATCGCGCTGTCGGACATCCGCGTGCTGGCGGCCGACGCGTCGCATGCGGTGCTCACCTATCTCGAAGCGCAGCACGCAGCGTCGGGCGAATTGCCCGCGCGTCGCGCGACTGCCGTGTTCGCGCGCGACGCGGCAGGCGTCGTGCGCTGGACCCATCTGCAGGAAACCTTCTGCACGGCCTGAGCGGCCGCGCCGCGTGATCCCGCGCGGGCCATCCCGTGCCGGGTCAGCGCCGGTTCAGCGCTTGCGGCCGCGCGCGGCCGTCAACTCGTCGGACACGCTCTGCATCAGCGCGCACAGCCACGCGATGTCGGTCGGGCGATCGGGTTGCGGGTGCGTGAGCAGGTAGCTCTTGATGCGCGGGAACGGCACGGGCGGCGCGACGACGACGAGCGGCAGCAACTGCGCATAGTGCGTCGCGAAGCGGCGCGTCGTCGTGAAGATCAGGTCCGACTGCAGCAGCACCTGCGGCACGATCCCGAAGTACGGCAGCGTTGTCACGATCCGCCGCGTGAGGCCCGCGCGTGCGAGGCCGATCTCGATCGCGTTGCGCTTGTCGCCGGTGTACGGCGTCGGCGCGACGTGCGCGGCCGACGCATACGCCTCGCGCGTGAGCGGTTCGCGCGCGAGCGGATGCGCGTCGCGCATCAGGCATACGATCGTGTCGGAGAACAGGTCCTGGCGCGCGAAGTGCGGGTCGGGCTTCGGCCAGTTGCCGATCACGAGATCGAGCGCACCCGATTCGAGCGCCTCCGCGTGATCGAGCGCGGGATTCAGCGAGTCGATTTCCAGATGCGCATGCGGCGCCGCGTCGCGAAAGCGCTCGATCAGCGTCGGCATGAAGAAATCGTTCAGGTAGTCGGGCGCGGCGACGCGGAACGTGCGCCGCGCGGACGACGGGTCGAAGTCGCCGTGCGGCGTCGCGATGAAGTCGACCTCGCGCAGCGCGCGCGATGCCGCACCGAGCAGCGACGCGCCATATTCGGTCGGCACCATCCCCGACTTGCCGCGCACGAGAATCGGGTCGTTCAGCGTCTCGCGCAGCTTGCGCAGCGCGGTGCTGATCGCGGGCTGGGTCTGGTTCAGCCGCAGCGCGGCCTGCGTGACGCTGCGCTCGAGCAGCAGCGTGCGCAATACGCGCACGAGCCAGATATCGAGCGAGGCGGTACGGTCGTCGTCTTCCATCGGGGCGGGGTGATTCAGGCGAAGCGTAACCTTACCGCAGGCACGCGTTGCCGTGCATGATACCGGCCATCACGCGCGCCCCTTGGGCAGCGTGCTGATCCGCTTGACCTCGCGCGATTCGAGCCAGTTCGGCGTGCGCGCGCAGTACAGCACCATCGGCAGCGCATCCTCGCCCCAGAACAGCTGCTGGTTCATCCAGAAGGTCGGGACGCCGAACACGCCGAGCGCGATGGCGTCGTCGGTGTTGCGGCGCAACTGCGCGCTCGTTTCCTCGAATTCGATCAGTTCGTCGCCGTGCCCGACGCCGACGCGTTCGCACAGCGCGGCGAACCCGTCCGGCGTAGACGGATCGTTGCCGTCGTGCCAGATGAAGCGGAACATTTCCAGCACGGTCGCGATGTCGGCGCGCAGCGCGATCGCGAGGCGCAGCACCTTGTCCGAATCGAACGGATGTGCGGGCGGCATCTTGAAGCGGATGCCGAGCTGTTCTGCGCGAAACAGCGCGTGGCGGTACGTGAACACGCGCTTGGCCGGCACGTCGGCGCTCGGGCGTTGCCCCCAGTGGCGCTGCAGGTCGAGCAGCGACACGGCGACGGGTTCGAACGGCACGTCCGGCCATTTGTCGACCTGTTCGAGCAACAGGTAGGAAAACGGCGACACGAAGTCGTAGAACCAGGCGGGTTGGGCGGTGTCGAGGCCGGTTGTCATGACGATCTCCAGAGGGTGGGGCGTGCGCGCCCGGCGGCGGCCTTCATGTTACGCGGCGGCGCGCGCATGCAGCAATGATCGCGGATCGGCCGCTCACGCGGAACCGGGAGTCGCCCGGGGGGGCTCGCCGGCCGGCGGCGATGCATCGCCGGCGCGTGCCGTCGCGGGGGCGCCGGCGCCTGGCGTGCCCGAAGTGCCCGAAGTGCCCGAGGCGGCGTCGTGGTCGAGCGCGGTGAGCCGCTCGCGCACGAAGCCGATGTGCTCGCGCAGCACGTAGAACTGCCCCGCGTACGCGAGCGGCATCTTCATACGGTTCACGGCTTCCTCGATGTCGTCGAGCTCGTTGAGCAACTGGACGCGCTCATCGGCCGTATGCTCGCCGAGCGCGCGGCGCTCGAGCGCGATCAGCGCGCCGTACCAGCGGTAGATGCGCGAGCGCACCCGCCAGCCGTACAGCGACGGCACGAGCCGCAGCCCCGGGATCAGCACGACGATCAGCGGCACCACCACGACGAGCAGCCGGTCGACGAGACTCGCGACCCAGAACGGCAGCCGCCGGTACAGGAAGGTCTTGCCCGATTTGTAATAGCGCGCCGCGTCGTCGGACAGAGGGAAGCCGCGCGTGACGGCGGACGGGAATTCGCCCGCGTGCTGCAGGATCGTCGCGTGGCCGTGCACCTCGCGCGCGGCCTCGATCAGCAGGTCGGACAGCGCGGGGTGCAGCGTATCGCGCGCGACCAGCTCGATCGTCGGCGCGACCGTATGGATGTCGGCGGGCGGCAGGTTGCGGCCGAGATCGTAGACGCCCATCGGCAGCGTGATCGCGGTCAGGTACGGAAAGCGCCGCGCGTACGCCTCGGCCTGCGTGAACGAGTACACGTGCACGCCGGGCGCGCGGAACAGCTTCGCCATCACCGGTATCTGGGTCGAGTCGCCGGACAGGAACGCGGCGTCGATCTTGCCGTCGAGCAGCGCGGTCGCGGCGTCCTCGCCGGCGGTCGGCAGCAGCTCGGTCGAGCCGCCCGGCACGATGCCGTTCATCTTCAGCAGCGCCAGGCTCAATTCGCGGGCGCCGCTGCCTTCCGCGCCGAGCGCGAGCCGCTTGCCCTTGAAGTCGGACAGGCGCGCGACGACCGGGCCGCGGTACATGATCGCGAGCGGCACGTAGCCGATGCTGCCGAGCGACGTCAGGTGCTCGTCGCGCTCCTTCGGACCGATGCCGCTCTGCACGAAGCCGACGTCGACCGGCGCGTTCGGGTTCGACAGCCGCTCGAGGTTCTGCGCGGACCCTTCCGACGACTGGACGTCGAGCGTGACGCCGTTCTTCGCGAGGATCGCCTTGTATTTCTGCGCGGCGTTCCAGTACGTGCTGCCGGGCGGGCCGGACGAAATCACGAGCGTGGACGGCGGCGCCGGCTGGATCAGCTTGACCGCGAGCCAGACGGCCGCGGCCGCGAGCAGCACGGTGGGGCCGATCGACAGCGCGAGGTCGCGCCACGACACCGCGACGAAGCGGGCGAGGATGCGGCGGGGCGGGCGAGGGCTGGCTGGCTTCATGGCGTCGGCGGATGACACGGGCGTGACGCATCGATGACGACCGTCACGGACGATGCACGCGATGCGCGTTCTGGCGGCGATGGTACCCGGTTTCCTCTGGCGTGCGCGAGTCGGACGCCGTGGCGGGGCCGCGGATCCGGGCGGGCGCGCCGCTGACGGCGGGCGGCCGCGCGTCAAAAGCTTTGCGCTTCGGCGGGCGCTGGATTACATTGTGCGACGCAGCCGCGCCCGATTCGCGCGCGACCCGGCACGCAATGAGACCGGGCGCGTCCGGCCGGCGGCTGTCCGGCCCGGCCGGCCCGCATTCGCGCGCGCCGGCTGCCGGCCCGTGTCGCCTCTCTCGCATCGCCGTGGAAATCATCGGCCGTCCCGCCCGTTCGCGCGCGGGCCGGCTGCCTTTGGGGGTATTCGGCCGTACTGTGCACGGCCGTTCCGGAGTCACAAGGAGATAGCATGAAGTCGATCGTGTTGAGAGCGTTGGGTGTTGCGGCCGTGGCGGCCTGTTTGTCAGGCAGCGTATACGCGCAGTCGAGCGATGCGGCGGCAACCGAGGCGCCGGCCGCGGCGGCGAGCTCGCCGAAGGCCGCGGCCAAGGCGGCGAAGAAGGAGAACCGCAAGCTCGGCTACGCGGTGCGCAAGGCGATTACGAAGGCTGGCGGCATCGACGTGGCGAACCTCGTCGTGCGCTCGAAGGGCGGGGCGATCACGCTGGAGGGCACGGTGCCCGACCAGGCACAGATCGACAAGGCGGAAGAGGCAGCGAAGGGCGTGAAGGGCGTGATGTCGGTCACGAACAAGCTGACGGTCCAGCAGCAATGACGCCGGGCGGGCGGCGCATGCGCGCCGCTCGCGCCCGATTTCAGGCGGGCCCCGGCGTGCCGGGGCCTGTTTGCGCTTCAACGGCCGCGAGCCGCGCACGACGAGGCGGCGGACCGATAACGATATCGAGAGGGCGGCAATGACGACGCACGGGTGGGGCAGTCGGATTCTTGTCGGCGCGGCGCTGGCCGCGCTCACGTTGCTCGGTGCCTGCAACGGCAACGATTCGGGCGAGCGCAACCGGCTGCCCGGTTTCGTGTCCGGCAGCGTGCGCACGACCGCCTATGACGGCTCGAGCGACGACCTGCTGACGGCCGGCCTCGGCAAGACGGGCCTCGCCGTCGCCACCGCGCCCGCGTTCGCGAATCCGTCCCGTCCGACGAGCGCCGAGCTGCGCCGCCTCGCGATCTGGTCGAACTACCGCGCGCTCGTCGACATGAGCGCGAACGGCGGCTACGGCCGCTTCTGGGGGCCGAACGTCGACCTCGACGGCAACGACACGCTCGGCGAAGGCAAGATTCCCGGCACCGAATATCTCGCGTATTCCGACGACGGCAGCGGCCGCAAGAACGTGACGCTGCTCGTGCAGGTGCCGGCCAGCTTCGATCCCGCGCAGCCGTGCATCGTCACCGCGACGTCGTCGGGTTCGCGCGGCGTGTACGGCGCGATCTCGGCGGCCGGCGAGTGGGGCCTCAAGCGCGGCTGCGCGGTCGCGTACAACGACAAGGGCGGCGGCAACGGCGCGCACGAGCTCGGTTCCGACACGATCACGCTGATCGACGGCACGCTCGCCAACGCGGTGCTCGCCGGCAATGCCAGTCTCTTCACCGCGAACGTGACGAGCGGCGACCTGGCCGCGTTCAACGGCCGCTTCCCGAACCGCTACGCATTCAAGCACGCGCATTCGCAGCAGAATCCCGAACAGGACTGGGGGCACGCGACGCTGCAGTCGGTCGAATTCGCGTACTGGGCGCTCAACGAACAGTTCGGGCCGCTGCTCGACAGCTCGCATCACGGCGTGCGCTACCACCCGGGCGACATCACGACGATCGCCGCGTCCGTCAGCAACGGCGGCGGCGCGGCGCTCGCGGCGGCCGAGCAGGACACGCGCCGCTGGATCACCGCGGTCGTGGTCGGCGAGCCGCAGGTCAACGTGCGGATGGCGCCGAACGCGGTCGTGCGCGAGGGCGGCCGGCCGGTGCCGTCGTTCGGCCGGCCGCTGGCCGACTACGCGACGCTCGCGAACCTGCTGGAGCCGTGCGCGGCCGCGTCGGCGTCGCTCGCGGACGCGCCGTACCTGAGCGCGCTGCCGGCCGCCACCACGCAGTCGATCCGCACGCAGCGCTGCGCGACGCTCGCGGCGGCCGGGCTCGTGGCGGGTGCCGATACGCAGAGCCAGGCCGCCGACGCGCTCGCCCAGCTGCACGCGGCCGGCTATCTCGCCGATTCCGACCTGCTGCAGGCGTCGATGTGGGATTCGCAGGCGATTCCGGCGATCGCGGTCACCTATGCGAACGCGTACACGCGCTCGCGCGTGACCGACAATCTGTGCAATTTCAGCTTCGCGACCACCAGCGCGGCGACGGGCGCGGTCGCGCCGCCCGCCGCGTCGCCGATGCCGGCCGTGTTCGGCCTCGGCAACGGCGTGCCGCCGACGGCCGGCGTCAATCTGGTGTTCAACACCGGCGCGGGTGTCGACCACCGGCTCGCGACGCCCGACGCGAGCTTCGCGGGCGCGCTGTGCCTGCGCCAGCTGTGGACCAACGGGATGCTCGACATGCCGGCGAACGTCGATGCGGTGCGCGTGAACGCGAACCTGCAGGGCAAGCCTGCGATCATTGTGCAGGGCCGCAGCGACGCGCTCGTGCCGGTGAATCATGCATCGCGTGCGTACGTCGCGCAGAACAGCCTCAGCGAAGGCGGCCGCAGCCAGCTCGTGTTCTACGAGGTGACGAACGGGCAGCACTTCGACGCGTTCCTGCCCGTCGCGGGTTTCGACACGCGCTTCGTGCCGGTCCACTACTACGACCTGCAGGCGCTGAACCTGATGTGGCGGCACCTGAAGAACGGCGCTGCGTTGCCGCCGTCACAGGTGATCCGCACGGTGCCGCGCGGCGGCACGCCGGGCGCCGCGCCCGCGCTGACGAGCACGAACCTGCCGCCGATCTCGGCGTCGCCCGGCGCGAACGCGATCACGGCCGGCGCCGGCGCAGTCGACGTGCCGCTCTGACGGCGCCCGCCGCGCCGCGTTTCCGAAGCCGGACCACCGTCCGGCTTTTTGCTTTTCGGCGACTGGAATCGGTCCCGTACTGGCCTTTATCGGAATGGCACGCGCTGTAACAAATTATTACTTTACGGCGGAAAACCCGGAATCTAATATGCGCCGGTATTTTCAATTAATTTAATAAATTACTGTAGAGAAAATATTCCTTTCCATATAATTAATCGATCCTTTCGATTTTATTAAATCGGCTCGAGCTGGGATTGGTCGCCATTTTGCGATTAATCGACATCTCGCCGAGAGGGATCGTTCGTCTGTTCGAAGCGGCGGCGCCTTGCCTGGCCGGCTTTGCAGGGAATACTTTTGCCTGCGATTTCTCGTGCATGCGGATCACGGGCCTGAATTCGCATTGCCGCGCAGTATTGAATTGCCGGTCGCAATGGAATTGATTCCATTGCGCGGTAGCGGAATATGGGTGGGGTAAATCATGCCGGCCGGTATTCGTCGATCCGGTAAAAACTCGGGGTGCATCGCAAAACGAATGCGCTCCCGGTGCGGAGCGCCGGCGCGAATGATCCTTTGCGCCGGCGGTATTTATCGTTCTGTTCGAGAGGCAATAATGACGACACTGAAGTCCTTGAAAGACGGTTTCGCGCTATTTGGAACGACACTGAGCATGCCGCTCGCCGCAGCCGCGGCCGCGGCGCTGCTCGTCACGGGATGCGGCGGCGACGACGGGTCCGGCCCGGCCGCCGCCACCGCGGCGGCGGCGACGACGTCGAACGGCAGCACGTCGGCCAGCACCGACGCAACGGCTGCCGTGGCCGACCAGCCGTATGTCGACAACGACGTGTACGGCACCGGACCGGACGACGCGGTCACGGATTCGACCGAAGGGGCCGCGGTCGTGCACCGTCAGGTCACGATCGGCGGCAAGACGATCAAGTACACGGCCACCTCCGGCCACCTGACCACGATCGATCCGATCACGTCGGCGCCGAACGCGAAGATGTTCTACGTCGCGTACACGCAGGACAACCCGGACCCGTCGAAGCCGCGCCCGGTCACGTTCTTCTACAACGGCGGCCCCGGCTCGTCGTCGGTGTACCTGCTGCTCGGCTCGTACGGGCCGAAGCGCCTGCAGTCGTCGTTCCCGAACTTCACGCCGCCGGCCCCGTACAAGCTGCTCGACAACCCGGACAGCCTGCTCGACCGCTCCGACCTCGTGTTCATCAACCCGGTCGGCACCGGCTACTCGGCGGCGATCGCCCCGGCGAAGAACAAGGACTTCTGGGGCACCGACCAGGACGCGCACTCGATCGACCGCTTCATCCAGCGCTACCTGACCAAGTACGCGCGCTGGAACTCGCCGAAGTTCCTGTTCGGCGAGTCGTACGGCACGGCGCGCAGCGCGGTCGTGTCGTGGGTGCTGCATGAAGACGGCATCGACCTGAACGGGATCACGCTGCAGTCGTCGATCCTCGACTATGCGAATGCGCTGTCCGCGCCGGGCACGTTCCCGACACTCGCGGCCGACGCGTTCTACTGGAAGAAGACGACGCTCAACCCCACGCCGACCGATCTCGACGCGTACATGGTGCAGGCCCGCAATTACGCGGACAACACGCTCGCGCCGCTCGCGCAGAAGCCGAACCCGCAGGACGGCGGCTTCGTGAACGTGCGGCTGAACCTGAACCTGCAGACCGCGCAGCAGATGGGGGCGTACATCGGCACGGATCCGACGTCGCTGATCCAGACCTTCGGCAACCCGGCCGCGCTCGGCAACGTGCCGTCGTCGGACGACAACCCGCCGTACACGTTCTTCCTGACGCTCGTGCCGGGCACGCAGATCGGCCAGTACGACGGTCGCGCGAACTTCACGGGCAAGGGCATCGCGCCGTACATCCTGCCGAACTCGGGCAGCAACGATCCGTCGATCACGAACGTCGGCGGCGCGTACACGGTGCTGTGGAACAGCTACATCAACACCGATCTCAAGTACACGTCGACGTCGTCGTTCGTGGACCTGAACGACCAGGTCTTCAACAACTGGGACTTCAGCCACACGGACCCGACCGGCGCGAACCGGGGCGGCGGCAATACGCTGTACACGGCCGGCGACCTGGCGGCGACGATGAGCGTGAACCCGGACCTGAAGGTGCTGTCGGCGAACGGCTACTTCGATGCGGTCACGCCGTTCCACCAGACCGAGCTGACGCTCGCGCAGATGCCGCTCGATCCGACGCTCAAGGCGCGGAACCTGACGATCAGGAACTACCCGTCGGGCCACATGATCTACCTGAACGACGCATCGCGGACCGCGCTGAAGGGCGACCTCGGCAACTTCTACGACGGCATCCTCGCGAACCGTACCGCGCTGCAGCGCGTCTTGAAGCTGCAGGCGCGCACGCAGCAGCTCAGGCAGCAGCAATTGCAGCAGCAGGGGCAGTAAGCGCAGCGGGCGGCGTGCGCGCCGCCCGCGCGATGCGATGCGCGTCGCCCCGGTTCGCCGCCGGGCCGTGCGCGGATCTCACCGCCCCGGATGGACGACAGCCCGATCGGCGCAGGCCGGTCGGGCTGTTTTCTTGTGCGGCGGGAGACGGGCCGGCGCGTCATGCGCCGGCGGGCACAAGGAGATAACCGCGGCGGAAGGGCGCCCGCGCCGCTTACGCGAGCACGAGCCGCACGCCGACCGCGACGAGCGTCGCGGCAAGCAGGTTGCGCAGCAGCCGCTCGGGCGCGCGCGCGGACAGCAGGCTGCCGAGCACGATGCCGGGCAGCGAGCCGAGCAGCAGCGACAGCAGCATCGACCAGTCGACCGAGCCGAGCAGCCAGTGACCCATGCCCGCGATGAGCGTGAGCGGCACCGCGTGCGCGATGTCGGACCCGACGATGCGGGTGGTCGCGAGCATCGGATACAGCAGCAGCAGCACGGTCACGCCGATCGCGCCGGCGCCGACCGACGTCATCGACACGAGCACGCCGAGCACGGCGCCCGTCAGCACGGTCGACCACAGCGTGCGCGCGGGGCTCGGCGCGAGCGGGTTGCGCGCGGCGAGCGCGGTCAGTTGCGGACGGAAGATCAGTGCGAGCGACGTGAGCAGCAGCGCGATGCCGAGCACCAGCTGGATCATCCGCGCGGTGCCGGGCGAATTCATCCCGTGCGTGTGCAGCACCCACAGCGTGACGGCCGCGGCCGGGACGCTGCCGGCCGCGAGCCGGCCGGTGATGCGCCAGTCGATGGACCCCTTCAGCCCGTGGACGAGCGTGCCGGTGGCCTTGGTCGCGGCGGCGTACAGCAGGTCGGTGCCGACCGCCGTCGCGGGGTGGACGCCGAACAGCAGCACGAGGATCGGCGTCATCAGCGAGCCGCCGCCGACGCCCGTCAGGCCGACGAGAATGCCGACGAACAGGCCGGACAGGGAGTACAGCAGATCGATATGGGGAAGCGACATCGGAAGCAGGCGGTTATGCGGCGTTCGGCGGCGGCGCGCGGGTCAAAGTCTGCCATTGTCGCAAAAGTGGCGCGTCGATGTACGACTACGTTAAAAATTGACCGGGAAAGTCCGCCGGACGGGCCGTTCGCGGCGGGTGAAACGGGCGTTTGAACGGGCGCCGGGCCCGGCGGGGCGGCGCGCCGGCGTCGGCAGGCGGTGCGGCCGATGCCTGGCTGTCGGGCGGGGCGCGCCGGATCGGGGAGGAAGGCGGGAGCGGGGCGTGACGGCGCGCCCCCCGGTCGAGGCGGGGCGGCCGTCAGTGCATCGCCGGGCCGGCGCCCGGCACGGCGTCCTGGCGGCGGATGCGCAGCGCGAGGCCGAGCAGCCCGGCCGCGGCCGCGCATGCCGCGCCGACCGCAAACGCGGCGTGGTAGCCGCCGTTCAGCGCGTCGAGCGGCGTCGTGCGAGCGGCCGCGAGCACATCGGTGCGCGCGGCCGCGAGGCTCGCGAGCACGGCGAGGCCGAGCGCGCCGCCCATCATGAACGCGGTGTTGACGATGCCCGACGCGAGCCCCGAGTCGGCCGGGTCGACGTCGCTCATCGCGGCAAGCAGCACCGGATTGAACGCGACGCCCGCGCCGATGCCGAGCAGCGTCATGCCGGGCAGTACGTGCCAGACGAAGCCGCCGTCCGCCGGCGCGCGCGCGAACAGCGCGAGGCCGCAGGCGGCGATCAGCAGGCCGGCCGCGATCGGGCCGCGGATCCCGAAGCGCATCACGATCCGCGCCGACAGCCCGAGCGAGAACGCGGCCATGATCAGGTTCGCCGGCAGGAACGCGAGCCCGACCTGCAGCGGCCCGTAGCCGAGCACGCGCTGCATGTAGAGCGCGGACAGGAAGAACCACGCGAACATCGCGGCGGCCCACAGCACGCCGATCACGTTCGCGAGCGCGACGTTGCGCGCGGCGAACAGCGTGAGCGGCATCAGCGGATGCGCGACGCGCGCCTCGATCGCGACGAACAGCGCGAGCAGCACGACGGCCGCGCCGATCAGCACGACGGTCTGCGTCGACAGCCAGCCGGCCTCATTGCCGCCGACGATCCCGTAGACCGCGAGCATCAGCGACGCGGTCACGGTGACCGCGCCCGCGACGTCGAGGCGCGCCGCGCCGGCCGGCGCGCGCATGCGCGGCAGCAGCGCGATGCACATCGCATGGACCGCGATGCCGATCGGCAGGTTGACGAGGAAGATCCAGTGCCACGACAGCGTGCTCGTCAAGAGCCCGCCGAGCAGCACGCCGATGCTGCCGCCGCCCGCGCAGACGAAGCCGTAGACGCCCATCGCGCGTGCCCGTTCGCCCGGTTCGGTAAAGAGATTCATGATCAGCGACAACGACACGGCCGACACGATCGCGCCGCCGAAGCCCTGCACGGCGCGCGCGGCGATCAGCATCGTCTGCGATTGCGCGAGGCCGCAGGCGAGCGACGCAAGCGTGAACACGACGAGGCCCGCGAGGAACATGCGCCGCTGGCCGTACAGGTCGCCGAGCCGGCCGCCGAGCAGCAGGCAGCCGCCGAACGTCAGCAGGTACGCGTTGACGACCCACACGAGGGCCGTCCCGGTGAAGTGGAGGTCGGTGCTGATCGACGGCAACGCAACGTTCACGATCGTGCTGTCGAGCACGATCATCAGCACGCCGAGGCAGAGGACGATCAGCGCGTACCAGCGCTTTTCGCCGTGGATCCCGTGGGTCATGGGCCTGCCGCCTTCTGACAGTTGTTTGAAAGGCTGCATTGTAGACGTCGGCGGCACCCGCTTCCTGCCGGTTTGTGGCAGGAGCGACGCGTAGCGGCGGCGGGTGTCGCGCGGCGCCGGACGTTATCCGCGTGGCGGCAGTTCGCAGCCGTCGGGGCCGCAGGCGGCCGCGTCGTCGCCGGCGAATTCGACGATCGCACCGTCGCGCCACGCCTGCTCGAGCGCCTGCGCGAACACGTCGGCCGGCTGCGCGCCCGACACCGCGTAGCGGCCGCCGAACACGAACAGCGGCACGCCGCGTCCGCCGATCTGCGCGGCGCGCGCGATGTCGGCCTCGACTTCGTCACGGTATGCGTCGCTGCGCAGCACGGCGTCGACGGCCGAGCGCTCGAGCCCCGCTTCGACCGCGAAGTCGCTCAGCGCCGCGTGGTCGAACAGCGAGCCGTGCTCGCAGAAATAGGCGCGGTACAGGCGTTCGGTCAGCGCATGGGCGCGGCCGGTCGCTTCCGCGAGCTTCACGAGCCGGTGACCGTCGAGCGTGTCGCCGACGACCGTGCCGGGCAGGTCGTAGTGGAGCCCGACGCTCGCGGCGGCATCGGTCACCTGGCGCAGCATCTGCTCGACCTGCGCGGGCGACATCCGGTACTTGCCGGCGAGCATCGCCTCGACCGGCTCGACCGGCTGGCCCGGCATCAGCCGGTACGCGCGCAGCGCGACGTCGACGTGCTCGGCGTGCGCGAACGCGGCGAGCGCCTCGTCGAAGCGGCGCTTGCCGATCCAGCACCACGGGCAGATCAGGTCGGACCAGATTTCGACGGTCAGGGTCGGGCGGGCAGTCGGGGCAGGGGTGGTCGTCATGGGCGGTCCGGGGCGGCAAATAAATGTAACCGGGACTATATCACTTTATGCTTCGACGCTTCGCCGTGGCCTGCCCCGGGCGGAACGGGCCGGCCTTCGACGCATCACGAAGCATGGAAACGGACGGCACGTAACGGTAGCGATTGCCCATGCTGGCGACGGCGGCATGTCCGGCGACCCGGCCCGCGGAGCACGCCGCTTACGCGTCGCCCTGCGTTTCCTTCAGATGCTTCAGGTGCTTGTAGACGGTCGCGCGCCCCATCCCGAGCACGTTCGCGACGTAGTTCGCGGCGCTCTTGCCGCGGAACGCGCCTTCCGCATGCAGCGCCTCGACGAGTTCGCGCCGGTGTTCGCGCGTGAGGCCGTTCAGGCCGACCTGCCGTTCGCGCAGCCAGCCGTGCAGGAACGTGTTGATGCGCTCCTGCCAGTCGTCGCGGAACAGCTCGTCGGGTTGCGCGACGATGCCGGCGCCCTTGATGAACACGTCGAGCGTCGCGCGGACGTCGTCGAACACCGCGATGTTGAAGTTGATGCACATCATCCCGGCCGGGCGGCCTTCGTCGTCGAACAGCACGTTGCTCACGCAGCGCATCCGCCGGCCGTCCCAGTTCAGCTTCTCGTACGGGCCGATCACGCGCTCGCGCGCCGAATGATCGATTTCCTCGAGCGCCGAGTCGTCCCCGACCTCGCGCTTCGACAGGTTGTTCGCGAGGTACAGCACGGTCTGGTCGTGCAGGTCGTGGATCACGACTTCCGCGTACGGGAAGAACAGCGCCGCGATGCCGTCGGCGATCGGTGCATAGCGGGTGAGCAGCAGGTCTTTGACGGGGGATTGCTTCTTGCGCATCGGAATCGCCATCTCGGGTGAGCGGGGGCCGGGCGGTGCGTCGACGCGGCGCGCCGGCGTGCCGTCGACCGGCATGTCCGTGCGCCCGCGCGCTGCCGCCGCGGCGGTTGCGCCATTGTATCGGCCCCGCGTGCGCGTGCCGCTCATGCGCGCATCAGGTGCGTGTACAGCGCGTGGGCGATCGCGATGTCCTCGAGACCGAGGCCGATCGAGCGGAAGAACGCGTGACGCGTGCGCGACGGCGCCGCGCAGGTGCCAGCGACGAGCGCGGGCAGGTCGCCGACGATCCGCTCGGGCGTCCAGCCGTGCCCGGCCGCCGCGATCTGCATCTCGCCCGCGCTCGCGGGCGTCGTGTGCCGGTAGTCGCAGTACACGTCCATGTCCGGCAGCCACGCGGGCGGGATCTCGTGTGCGCGCGCGACGTTGGTGCTGATCGACGTGACGAGCGCGGGACGTGTGAGCATGCCGTCGGCGAGCACCGGCGTGCCCGACGACGTGCACAGCATCACGACGTCCGCATCGCGCACGCACGCCTCGACGCTGGCGGCCGGGCGGGCGCGCGGATCGATCTGCGCGAGCGTCGCCTGCAGCGCCGGGTCGCCGGCGAGTGCGGGCGAATGAACACTGATCGAAGCCCAGTCGCGCAGTGCAGCCGTGTGGCGCAGATGCGCGAGGCCGACCGCGCCCGTGCCGATCACGGCGAGCCGGCGCGCGTCGCGCGGCGCGAGGCAGTCGACCGCGAGCGCCGTCGTGCCGGCCGTGCGCTCGACCGTCAGCAGCCCCGCATCGCACCACATCAGCGGCTGGCCGGTGCGCATCGACATCAGCGCGGTCCATGCGGTGACGATCGGTCTCCCGTCGGGCTTGCCGCCCGTCACGACGTACGGCGACAGCTTCGCGCCGAACACCTGCTCGTCGGCGAGCACGCCGAGGTACGTGATGAAATCGCCGGCCTGTTCGGGGAACGGCGTGAGGGTTTGCGGCGGCTGCACCGCGCGGGCCGACGCAAGCGACGCGAACATGCGGCGCAGCGTGCCGAGCACGTCGAGCGACGGCAGCGCCGCGCGCACCGCGGCTTCGTCGACGGTCAGCGGCAGGGTCGGGGCGGGTTGCGTCATGGGACTTCTCCGGTCGGGGGCCGGACAGGACTGTCTCGAAAGAGGGCGTCCGGCCGTGTTCGTAATGGATTAAAAGTCTAATATAGACAAAAGAACTCGGGTAGATTTTTCTTTTCGAGACTCGATCGTGCCGCCTTTCGAAGGAAAAATCTCGATAAATCAACGGGGTTTGGCGTGATCGACAACATTGCCGCCGACCACGGCCGCGCTGCGATTATCGTATCCCCTATAGTCTATAGTAGACTAAGAGTCTATATTTGGCGTGTGGATACAGCGTGTCTGCCGTACGGCGGCCGGCTGCATCGCATGCCGATCCGGCGGCCGGCAACGGCGTCGCGCGATCGGTCTTCATCGCCTCAATCCGGAATCGAAGGAAATCCGTCATGAACTGGAAGCTTTCCCTCTGCGCCGTCGCGGCGCTTGCATGCGCGGCCGTCACGGCCCACGCGGAACAGACCACGCTGCGCTTCGGGATCGAAGCCGCCTACCCGCCGTTCGAGAGCAAGACGCCGGCCGGCCAGCTGCAGGGCTTCGACGTCGACGTCGGCAACGCGGTCTGCGCGAGGCTGAACATGAAGTGCGTGTGGGTCGAGAACGCGTTCGACGGGCTGATCCCGGCGCTGCAGGCGCGCAAGTTCGACGCGATCAATTCGGCGATGAACATCACCGCGAAGCGCAAGCAGAGCATCGACTTCACGCCGCCGATCTACGTGGTGCCGATCGTGATGGTCGCGCACCGCGGCTCGCCGCTGCGGCCGGATGCCGCGAGCCTGCGCGGCAAGCGCGTCGGCGTGCTGCAGGGTTCGTCGCAGGAGGATTTCCTGAAGGCGCACTGGGCGAATGCGGGCGTGGCCGTCGTGTCGTATCAGGACCAGGACCAGATCTATGCGGATCTCGTCGCCGGTCGTCTCGACGCGGCCGTGCAGGAAGCGCAGACCGCGCAGGACGGTTTCCTCGACAAGCCGGCCGGCCGCGACTACCAGATCGTCGGCGAGCCGCTGAAGGATCCCGCGACGCTCGGAGAAGGCACCGGCTTCGGGATGCGCAAGGGCGACACGGCGCTGCAGGCGAAGATCGTCGGCGCGCTCGATGCGTTGAAGAAGGACGGCACGCTGAGCGCGCTGTCGCAGAAGTACTTCAAGCGCGACATCGTCGCGAAGTAAGCCCGGCCGCGCGCCGGCCGCGGTGCCGGCGCGCGTCGCAACGAATCTCGACGCAGTACGGAAAAGCATGGATTTCGACGTCATCGTTCTGGGGGCCGGCATCGTCGGCGTATCGTCGGCGCTGCATCTGCAGGATCGCGGGCTGCGCGTCGCGCTCGTCGACCGGCGTGCGCCCGGCGAGGAAACGAGCCACGGCAATGCCGGGCTGATCGAACGCTCGTCGGTCGTGCCGTACGCGTTCCCGCGCCGGCTCGGCACGCTGCTGCGCTACGCACGCAACCGCTCGGTCGATCTCTATTGGGACTACAAGGCGCTGCCCGCATACGCGAGCTGGCTCGCGCGCTTCTGGCGCGAATCGTCGCCGCAGCGGCTCGCGGCCGCCGCGCGTGACATGCTGCCGCTCGTCGCGGCGAGCGTCGTCGAGCACGACGCGCTGCTCGTGCGCACCGATGCGCAGCCGCTCGTGCATGACGGCGGGTGGATCGAGGCGTTTCGCTCGCCCGCGCTGTTCGATGCGGAAACGCGCGTGCAGCAGCGGGTGGCCGACGCCCACGGGTTGCGGATGAACGTGCTCGACGCGCACGCGTTGCGCGAACGCGAGCCCGGCATCGGCGCCGCATTCTGCGGCGCATTCCACTGGCAGGACCCGAAGACCGTGTCGAGCCCCGGCGGTCTCACGAAGGCATACGCGCGGCTGTTCGAGCGCGAGGGCGGCACGTTCGTGCTCGGCGACGCGACGACGCTCGCGCAGGTGCGCGACGGCTGGCAGGTCGATACCGAACACGGGCCGATCTCGGCCCGATCGGCCGTGGTCGCGCTCGGGCCGTGGTCCGATCACGTGTTCGCGCCGCTCGGCTACCGGATTCCGCTGCGCGTGAAGCGCGGCTATCACATGCATTACCGGCCGACCCGCCCGCAGCTGAGCGTGCCCGTGTGCGATACCGAGGAGGGCTTCGTCGTCGCGCCGATGGAGGGCGGCCGCCTGCGGCTCACGACCGGCGTCGAGATCGCACTGCGCGGCGCGGCGCCGACCGGCGTGCAGCTCGCGCGTGCCGAGCCGCTGGCGCGCGACGCATTCGGCATCGGCGAACGGCTCGACCCGGCGCCGTGGCTCGGGATGCGGCCGTGCACGCCCGACATGCGGCCGGTGATCGGGCCTGCGCCGCGCCATCGGCATTTGTGGTTCGCGTTCGGCCATTGCCACCACGGACTCACGCTCGGCCCCGCGACAGGACGGTTGCTCGCCGAAATGATGACGGGTGCGCCGACCTACCTCGATCCCCACCCGTACCGGCCCGCGCGCTTCTGCTGAACCCGTCGCGGCGGGATGCGGCCGTCACGGCTTTTCATTCGGCTTTCCGCATTATCGAAATCCGCGCAACCGGACATGGTCTGCGTAATTGATCGGAAAGAAATCGCGATATAAGAAGGTCAGAAAACAAGCGATTTATCAACGCATTTTCATGGAAATGCAATGTGAAACAGGTGGGCTGTCCGGGCCGCCCGGGCAATCCGGCGACGCTTCGTAACGGCCCGTTCCGATGTGACCCAGAATGTACCGGAACACGTTACCTCGGGACTCGCAAACGTTACGTTACATCCGCGCCCCGCACGCCTTTTTCGTCGGATGATTGACTCGTCACGGTCCGTCTGTTTCCCCGGGAAATCCATATAAAAACGTTATTGGCTTGCAATGAGCCAACGAATGAATCCGTTTTATCGAGGTGGCACACTTCGTGCGATCCGTCCCCATGCTTTATCAACGTAGTGCCAACCGAGATGGGGTAAGGATGGGGAAAAATATTAAGTTGACGGGTGTGGCGCTGTCGGTCGCGACGGCGTTCGGGGTGCTGGCTTCCGGTTCGGCCATCGCGGGGCCGCTCGATGGGCTGCCGATTCCGCAAGTGATCGTGAACCCGCCGACGAACAGCGCATCGATCGGGCTGGCCGCGACCGGCACGTCGCCGCTGGGTTCGGTCACCGTGGCGGCGGGCGGGGCGGGCGAGATTCAGACGTCGCTGGGCAATCCGGCGCAGGCTTTGCCGGGCGCGGTGAATGCGCTGACGGGTGCGCTCGGTGGCGGCAACCCGGCTGGTGCGCTGAATACGGCGACGGGGACGTTGAGCAATGCGGTTGGCACGGTAACGGGCGCACTGGGGAATGTTGGTGGCGGTACGAACCCGCTGGCGCCGGTTCAGGGCGCGGTCAATCAGGTGACGGGTGCGCTTGGTGGCGGCAACCCGGCTGGTGCGTTGACCGGTGCGATCGGCACGGTCACGGGTGCGCTGGGCAACATCGGTGGCGGCGCGAACCCGCTGGCGCCGGTTCAGGGCGCGGTGAATCAAGTGACGGGCGCGCTCGGCGGCAACCCGGCTGGCGCATTGACCGGCGCACTCGGCACGGCGACGGGCGCACTGGGCAACGTCGGCGGCACGAACCCGCTGGCGCCGATCCAGGACGTCGTCGACCAGGTCACGGGCACGCTGGGCAGCGGCAACCCGGCCGGCGCACTGAGCAACGCGGTCAATACGATCACGGGCACGCTCGGCGACGTCGGTGGCGTGTCGAGCCCGCTGGCACCGGTGCAAGGCGTCGTTACGCAACTCGCCGGCACGCTCGGCAACGGCAACCCGGCCAGTGCACTGACGAACGCGGTGAACTCGGTGACGGGTGCGCTCGGCAATCTTGGCGGCACGAACCCGCTCGCCCCGGTACAGGGCGTCGTGAACCAGGTCGTCGGCACGCTGTCGGGCGCCGGCGGCGGCAGCCCGATCACGCCGATCACGAACCTCGTCAGCGGCCTGCAGAACGCGCTGCCGACGGGCGGCAACGCGGCCGGCGCGCTCGGTTCGGTCACGGGCGCACTCGGCAACCTCGGCGGCTCGAACCCGCTGGCCCCGCTACAAGGCGTCGTGAACCAGGTCGTCAGCACGCTCGGCAGCGGCAATCCGGCCGGCGCACTGAGCAACGCGGTCAACTCGGTGACGGGCGCACTCGGCAACCTCGGCGGCACGAATCCGCTGGCGCTGGTGCAGGGTGTCGTGAACCAGGTCGTCAGCACGCTCGGCGGAGGCAGTCCGGCCGGCGCGCTGAGCAACGCGGTCAACTCGGTGACGGGCGCACTCGGCAACCTCGGTGGCACGAATCCGCTGGCGCCGGTGCAGGGCGTCGTGAACCAGGTCGTCGGCACGCTGTCGGGCGCAGGCGGCAGCAGCCCGATCGCGCCGATCACGAACCTCGTCAGCGGTCTGACCGGCGGCAGCAACCCGGCCGGCGCACTGACCGGTGCGCTCGGTTCGGTGACGGGCGCCCTCGCGAACGGTCCGGCAGCCCTCGGGCAGGCGGCCGGCACGCTGTCGGGCGCGGCCGGTTCGACGGCGGCAGCGGGCGGCAGCCTGCTCGGCTCGGGCGCGAGCGCGGCGGGCAGCACGGCGGGCGCAGCCGGTTCGCTGCTGTCGACGGGCGGCAACGCGACGGCGACGGTCGTCAATGCGGTCGGCACGACGCTGGGGACGGCGCTGGGTTCCACGCCGGGCCTGTCGGTCACGCCGCATTCGGGCAACAGCTCGGCGAACAACCCGCTCGCGCCGGTGTCGACGCTGCTCCAGGCGGTGACGGGCGCACTGCCGAAGTAACCGGCCGGAACGCGCGGCGGCGCGACATCGCCTGCCGCGCGCAACGGGTCGCGCAACGCGGCATGACAGCAATGTCATGCCGCGTTTTCTTTTGGGTTCCCGATGATATTCGTCGGATGAATGGCGCTGCGCGGCCTCCGGCCGGTCACCGCGGCCGCGGCATGGAATAACCGGCCGCGGCCGTCCGTTTACATTCCGAGTCGCGGCGCAACCGGACAGCGGGATAATGGTCATGACGAAGTCGACGTCCCGTCCGGCAGTGTCGTGCCGCGATGCCATGTCAAGGAGAACGGGAATGAAGACCATGCTGTTCGCCATCGCGCTGACGGCCGCGTTCGCGCGGCCCGCAGCCGCCGAGCCGCCGCAGGCCAGCAACGGGAAACTGGTCGACGAAGATCACATGACGCTGTACGTGTTCGATCACGACACGCCGGGCAAGAGCACGTGCAGCGGCACTTGCGCGGCCAACTGGCCGCCGGCGCTCGCCGACGGATACGACAAGGCGTCCGGTGCACTCAGCCTCGTCGCGCGCGACGACGGCGCGAAGCAATGGGCGTACCACGGTCGCCCGCTGTATCGCTGGAAAATGGACCGCAAGGCCGGCGACGCGGGCGGTGACGGGATTGGCGGCATGTGGCACGTCGCGCGTCCCTGAGAACTGATCGACGGACTGACGGACCGACTGACGGCGCGGCGACGCGCGAGGCATCCGCATGAGCTACGAATCGGACCTGCTGGTGTGGCTGCCCCATCTCACGCGGTACGCGCGTGCGCTGACGGGCGACCGGGCCTGGGCGGACGATCTCGTGCAGGACACGCTCGAGCGTGCGCTGAACCGGCCGCCGCGCGACGGCGGCAACCTGCGCGCGTGGCTGCTGACGCTGCTGCGCCACCGCTTCATCGACCAGTTGCGCGCACGGCACGAGATCGCGGTCGACGACGCGACCGCGCCATGGCGGACGATGGCCGCGCCGGCCGACGAGATCGGCGGCCTGATGCTGCGCGACGTGCAGCGCGCGCTGTACCGGCTGCCCGTCGAGCAGCGTGAAGTGCTGCTGCTGGTCGCGCTCGAGGAGTTGAGCTACCGCGACGCCGCACAGATACTTGGCGTGCCGGTGGGGACGGTGATGTCGCGGCTGTCGCGGGCGCGTGAACGGATGCGTGCGTTGCTGTCCGGCGAGCCGGCGGCGCACGGCACGGCCGCGTTACGGGTGATCGGGAAGACATGATGGACGACGATCCGCGCAAACCTTCGAACGATCGGGACGACGCTGCATCGGCCCAGCTGCTGTCGGCGCTGCTCGACGGCGAGCTGTCCGGGCAGGAGCGTCGCGAGGTGCTCGAACGGCTGCAGTCCGATCCGCGGGAAGCCGACCGGTTCGCGCATTACGGCGCGCAGCGCGACGCGTTGCGCGCGCTGTTCCCGCTGCCGGCCGCCGCACCGGCTTTGTTCGTGCAGCGGCGCGCGTCGCGCTGGCGCGTGGTCGCGTATGCGTGCGCGGGGCTGGCGGCCGGGCTGGTGCTCGGCATCGCGCTGCACGCGGGCTGGACGGCGTTCGGCGTCGAACCGGCGTTCGCCGCGCGCGCGGATGTCGCGTATGCCGTGTACACGGCCGATCGTGAACACCCGGTCGAAATCGACGCCCGCGACCCGGCGCGCCTGGCCGGATGGCTGTCCGCGCGTCTCGGCCGGCCCGTGCGCGCACCGTCGCTCGACGAATACGGCTACGCGCTGCTGGGCGGCCGGCTGTTGCCGGGCGACGCGGGGCCGGCCGCGCAACTGATGTACCAGCGTGCGGACGGCGCGCGCGTGACGCTGTACATGACGGCCTACGACGCGCGGCGCCTCGCGCCGCGGGCGATGTCGGCCGACGGCCGCTACACGTACTTCTGGTCGGATCGCGGCATGGGTTTTGCGCTGTCCGGCCGAGGCGACGAACGGCGCCTGCGCCAGCTCGCGATCGACGCGTGCGGCGCGCTCGGCGGGCCGACCGACGCATGGAAGGGGTGACGCGCGCGGCATCGGCAGGGAGCGGAGAATGAACACGAAGACGGCGAGGCTGGCGATGGCGATGGTGGTGGCGGTGCTCGCGGCAAGCGCCGGGCACGCGCGGGCGGACGGCGACGCCCCGGCGCGCGTGCCGGTCGACGCCGACGGCGTGCAGCGGGTGACGATCGTCGGCGGCAGCTATTTCTTTCGTCCGAAGCACGTGATCGTCCGCGCGCACGTCCCGGTCGAACTGACCGTGTCGGCCGAGCCGGGCGTCGTGCCGCACAGTTTCGAGATCGACGCGCCGCAGGCCGGCATCGCGGTTCACACCGAACTCGGCACGACGCCGCGCACCCTGCGCTTCACGCCGACGGCGCCCGGCCGCTTCGCCTACTATTGCACGCATCGGCTGCTGTTCCTGCGCAGCCATCGCGAGCGTGGAATGGAAGGCGTGCTCGACGTCGAGGCGGCGCCGTGATCGCCGCATTGCTGGCCGCGAGCCTGATAGGAGCGAGCATGACAGCCGACCCCGTGACCGTTGCGCAGGCACATTTCGACCAGGTCCGCTCGTACCGCGCGACGATCCGCTCGTCGGCGCGAAGCGGCGAGCACGCCGAATTCCGCTATGCGTACCTGAAGCCCGGTTTCGTCCGGATGGACTTCGTGTCGCCCCATCACGGCGCGGTACTCGCGTACGATCCCGGCGAAGGCAAGGTTCGGCTGCGCCCGTTCGGCGAGCATGCACTGCCCGCGTTGACCTTGTCGCCGTCCAATCCGCTCGTGCGCGACCGCAGCGGCCATCGCGTCGACCGGTCGGACGTCGGCGAGTTGCTGCGCAACGTGCATGTGCTGCAGCAGGGCGGCGCGACCGTGACGGAAGGCGAGGAGACCATCGGCGGCCGGACCGCGCTGCGCGTGTCGGTGACGGGCGCGCCCGCGCACGTGGTCGACGGCGTGCATCGCTACCGGCTGTGGCTGGACACCAAGGACGGCTTTCCGCTGAAGGTCGTCAGCTTCGCGGACGGCGACGGCGACCCGCTCGAAACGGTGACGTTCGACCACGTCGAGATCGACGTCGCGTTTCCCGCCCGCTTTTTCGCACCCTGATCGCGATTCGTGCCGGAGGCTGCATGGCGGAATACCGGTTTTCGACGACGTGGCGCGTGGACGCGCCGCTCGCGGCGGTCTGGGATGCGATCTACGAGGTCGACCGCTGGCCCGACTGGTGGAAGGGCGCCGTGCGGACCGTCGAGATCGAGCGCGGCGACGTGCGCGGCGTCGGCGCGCTGCAGCGATACACGTGGAAGGGCGCGTTGCCGTACCGGCTGACCTTCGACATGCGCGTGCTGCGCGTCGAGCGGCCGCATGTGCTCGAAGGCCGCGCGAGCGGCGCGATCGAAGGGGACGGCTGCTGGTCGTTCGCGGGCGACGGCACGCGTACCGTCGTGCGCTACGAGTGGCACATCCGCACGCGCGAGCGCTGGATGAACTGGCTGGAGCCGGTTGCACGGCCGCTATTCATCTGGAATCACGACGTCGTGATGCGCGAAGGCGCGAAAGGGCTCGCGCGTCTGCTCGGCGCGACGGTCGAAACCGACGGCCGGACGTTCCAGCCGGTCGCGGGCTGTCCGGACATGTGACGATCCGGCACCGGGCGGTGCGCCCCGTCGGCGCCCGGGCAGGTTTTTTCATGCGATGCCGGAGACCAACGGAACTCGGTGCTTACCCCGTGTCAAATCGGTGCGAGGGTCGGGATATCCCGCATCGTGCCGGATCCCGGCGCGCGTGGAAGATGCCTACTTGGTTGTTTCAAAAGGATTTTTCTAATTCATCCCCGTTTTTCCGCCGTTTCTGGCCGGGTGAAAAAACCTCCGGCTCCCCTTCTTGAATTTGTCAAAACCCGTCCATATAATTAGCACTCGCTGCACGAGAGTGCTAACAATTCTCTGCCGGGCAACCCGCCGGGCAGATTCCCTAAGCGTTCTTCAATCTCAGTCAAGAGAGGAGTGAATATGAACCTTCGTCCTTTGCACGATCGCGTGATCGTCAAGCGCCTGGATCAGGAAACCAAGACCGCCTCGGGCATCGTGATCCCCGAAGCTGCTGCTGAGAAGCCGGATCAAGGCGAGATCCTTGCGGTCGGCCCGGGCAAGCGCGACGACAAGGGCGCGCCGATCGCGCTCGACGTGAAGGTCGGCGATCGCGTGCTGTTCGGCAAGTACGCTGGCCAGACCGTCAAGGTCGACGGCCAGGAGCTGCTGGTCATGCGCGAAGAAGACATCATGGCCGTGGTCAACGCGCAGTAAGCGTCCACTGACGGTACATATTCCCAAGAATTCAAGGAGTTAGAAGATGGCAGCTAAAGACGTCGTATTCGGCGATTCCGCCCGTTCGAAGATGGTCGAAGGCGTGAACATTCTCGCCAATGCAGTCAAGGTCACGCTGGGTCCGAAGGGCCGCAACGTCGTGCTCGAGCGCAGCTTCGGCGGCCCGACGGTCACCAAGGACGGTGTGTCGGTCGCGAAGGAAATCGAGCTGAAGGACAAGCTCCAGAACATGGGCGCGCAAATGGTCAAGGAAGTGGCTTCCAAGACCAGCGACAACGCAGGCGACGGCACGACGACGGCAACCGTCCTCGCGCAATCGATCGTTCGCGAAGGCATGAAGTACGTCGCATCGGGCATGAACCCGATGGACCTGAAGCGCGGCATCGACAAGGCAGTCGCAGCGGCTGTCGAAGAGCTGAAGAAGATCAGCAAGCCGTGCACGACGAACAAGGAAATCGCACAGGTCGGCTCGATCTCGGCGAACAGCGACACGTCGATCGGCGATCGCATCGCTGAAGCGATGGACAAGGTCGGCAAGGAAGGCGTGATCACCGTCGAAGACGGCAAGTCGCTCGCCGACGAACTCGACGTCGTCGAAGGCATGCAGTTCGACCGCGGCTACCTGTCGCCGTACTTCATCAACAACCCGGACAAGCAAGTCGCCGTCCTCGACAACCCGTTCGTGCTGCTGCACGACAAGAAGGTGTCGAACATCCGTGATCTGCTGCCGGTGCTCGAGCAAGTCGCGAAGGCTGGCCGTCCGCTGCTGATCATCGCTGAAGACGTCGAAGGCGAAGCGCTCGCGACGCTGGTCGTCAACAACATCCGCGGCATCCTGAAGACCGTTGCGGTCAAGGCGCCGGGCTTCGGCGACCGCCGCAAGGCCATGCTGGAAGACATCGCGATCCTGACCGGCGGTCAGGTCGTCGCGGAAGAAACCGGCCTGACGCTCGAGAAGGCAACGCTGGCAGAACTGGGCCAGGCGAAGCGCATCGAAGTGGGCAAGGAAAACACGACGATCATCGACGGCGCAGGCGAAGCCGTGAACATCGAAGCGCGCGTCAAGCAAGTTCGCACGCAAATCGAAGAAGCGACGTCGGACTACGACCGTGAAAAGCTGCAAGAGCGCGTGGCCAAGCTGGCCGGCGGCGTGGCAGTGATCAAGGTCGGTGCTGCGACCGAAGTCGAAATGAAGGAAAAGAAGGCACGTGTCGAAGACGCACTGCACGCAACGCGCGCAGCTGTGGAAGAAGGCATCGTGGCAGGCGGCGGCGTTGCGCTGATCCGCGCTCGCACCGCGATCGCAGCCCTGACCGGCGCGAACGCCGACCAGAACGCCGGCATCAAGATCGTGCTGCGCGCAATGGAAGAGCCGCTGCGCCAGATCGTCACGAACGGTGGCGAAGAAGCCAGCGTCGTGGTGGCGGCAGTGGCTGCAGGCACGGGCAACTACGGCTACAACGCAGCAACGGGCGAGTACGTCGACATGGTTGAAGCCGGCGTCGTCGACCCGACCAAGGTCACGCGCACCGCACTGCAGAACGCAGCGTCGGTTGCAGGCCTGCTGCTGACGACGGACGCAGCGGTCGCGGAACTGCCGAAGGAAGATGCACCGATGCCGGGCGGCATGCCGGGCGGCATGGGCGGCATGGGCATGGACATGTAATCGACTTCGGTCGATGGTGTCCGGAACGCGCAGCGATGCGCGTTCCAGCCAAAAGAAAAGACCCGCAGCGATGCGGGTCTTTTTTTATGTGTGTGCACGAAAGGAGCGGACATGCGGGGCGGACATGCCGCCCCGCGGCGATGATCAACCGCGCACGACGGCGGCGCGGGGCCGCCATGCATGCGTCAATGCCGGTGCGACGTCCGCGGCACCGGATCGGCCTTCACGGCCCGAGGCGTGTCCGTTTCATCGTTGCTGCGCGCCCAGAAGAACCGGTCGGGCAGGTATGCGCCCATGCCGGGCCGGAACGCATCGCGTACGGCCTGGTACAGGTATTCCTGCGCTTCGCGCACCGCTTCGGGCGGCTCCTGGCCGTTCGCAAGCAGTGCCGCGATCGCCGCGCCGAGCGTGTCGGTGATGCCCATCAGCCGATGCGGCGAGCGATCCCACATGTCTTCGCGGAGCTGGCCTTCCTCGCCGTACAGCGTGTTGACGAGCCGGTGCGAGCCCGTCTCCGACGACAGGATGTACTCGCAGCCCTGCGACAGCAGGTGCGACACGGCCGCGTCGAGATTCGGCGCCTCGGCGTCGCCGTCCGGCTGCGCGAGCGCGATCAGCGTCGCGTGGTCGGCGACCAGCAGCGTCGTCTGCGGCGCGAGCAGGTCGGCGATCGATTCGCGCAGGTCGTCGGCGGCGAGCACGTGCTCGTCGTCGAGCGTGAAATCCGGTGCGAGCACGAGCGGCACGCCGTCGTAGTCGGCGACCACTTCGGCGATCGCGCTCACGACTTCGGCGCGCGTCGCCGCGCCGATCTTGAACGCGGCGACCGGCATGTCCTCGAGCAGCATGCGCGCCTGGGCGGCGACGACATCGGGGTCGAGGCCGGTCACTTCGTCGCAGGCGGCCGAGTCGCGCACGGTGTAGCCCGTCAGGACGGACACGCCGTGACAGCCCATGCTCGCCAGGGTCATCAGATCGGCTTGGAGGCCGGAGCCGCCGGTGGGATCGGACAGGCCGAAGGTGAGGACGATCGGAGGGGCGTTGCTGGACATGTAAAAATGGGGCAAGAAAAAAACGGGGAAGCGACGGAACTGCGGACGGCGAGGCGAAATGGGCGGTTTGGCCCTGTGTTGCCCGGCAGGCCGCACTTTCCAGCCATTATGCGGCGGAATCCGGCCCGCACGATGGATTTTTTAGCGCAGCGCAACGTAGTCGCCGCACTCCAGTGCGATTGCTAGGCAGTCCGGCCCCGACACGGTACCATCATGGCTCCCGAATTTACCGACTTTCCCAACGCGGCTTAAGATGGAATACAAGAGCTGGATGTGCCTGATTTGTGGCTGGATTTATGACGAAGAAGCCGGGCTGCCCGAAGAGGGCATCGCCCCGGGCACGCGCTGGGAAGACGTCCCGATCAACTGGACGTGCCCCGAATGCGGCGCTCGCAAGGAAGACTTCGAGATGGTCCAGATCTGACCGGACCCTTGGCCCACGGACACCCCGCTCCGGCCTCGCGGTTGCCCGGCGCTTGCGCGTCGCGGCCGGTGCGAGCGACTTGACGATGACAGGCGCGCGTGTCCATGACGTCCGATCCGGCGAACGTTCCCTACCCTGACGCACTGCCCAACCCGCGCGGCGGGGCCGTGCACGCGGCCGACGCGTGGCTCGCGGCGGCCGCCGACGCATTCGAGCGTCGCGACGACGCGGCCGCGCCGCTGTCGGCCGCCGCCGCCGTGCTGGCGGAGGCCGGCTGGCTGCCGGCCGCCCGTTTCGCCGGGCAGCTGGCAGCCACGGCGCCGCTCGTCGCCGCCGACCCGACGTCCGCCGCGTGGCGCATCGCGTTGCGCGATTTCCGCGCGGCGGTCGGGCGCCACAATCTGCGCGAGCTGGCCTGCTCGCCGCTTCTGTTGGACCATTTCCGTGCACTGCGTGCCCAAAGCGCGGCCGACCTGCATGCGAGCGTGCCGCTCGACGTGCTGGCGCTCGTCGGGCGCGCGATGCCGCCGGCGACGCTGCGTGCGTTGCCCGACGCGTTCGCGAGCCGGGCGCGAGCCCGCTACGAGCAGGCCCTGCTCGGCGTGCTGCGTGCGCCGAACGGCACGCCGGATGCGGCGCTCGACGAACTCGATGCGACCCTGACCGCGCTGGCCGACGAGGCCCCGTACGACTTCTGGCGGCTCGCCGCCGCATGCCTGCGCGCGCTGCGCGCCAGCGCCGCGCCCGAACTGAAACGTTTCCTTGCGCGGACCAACCTGCTGCTCGGCGAGCACGCTCAGGGCCGGCGCCATGCGCCGCCGGCGCTCGTGCGCGAGACGGTTGCGCTGCTGTGGCGCGATTTCGCGCTGTTCGGCGCGGCCGCGGAAGATGTCGCGCTCGTCGATGTGCTGCACGACTATGGACTGACCGTGGACTGGCACGTCGCCGGCACGCCCGCATCGGAGGCGCTGTGGGAGGCCGATGCCGCGCGGGCCGAGCAGGACGCGGTCGCGGCGGCGCCCACCCGCATGCTCGGTGTCGTGACCGTCAACGCGCATGCGTATGAGGATTTCCTGCAGACGGCCGATGCGTCGATGGCCGATCTGGCCGTCGATCCGGCCGCGGCCGATGCGGGGGCCGCATGGCGCGCATCCGCGGCCGCCTATCGGGTCGGTACGGCCGCGTGCGCACTCGGGCTCGGTCACGCGGCGCTGCTGGCCGATACGCTTGGGCTGGCGTGGCGCCGCGCCGCGCACGGCCTGCCGCTCGCTGGCAGCGGGCTCGACGCGCACGGCCGCGCGTCCGACATGCTGCGCGCCGCGCTGCTGAAGATCGCCGCGGGGGTGGCGCCGCCGGACCTGACCGCGGCGTCCGGGGCGCTCGGCGGGGCGCTTGGCCGGACCTGACGCGCAACGGGGCGCGTACACGGCGGCAGCCCTTGCGGCGCGGGCCGGCAACACGCTGCCGACAGCGCCCGCGCGCGTGTTAGAGTGCCGTGTGATCCGCGTGCGTCGTTGCCAGCGTCGCGCGGCGTTGCTTGTTGATCGCGGCCCGGTCAGGTCGCGGCGTCTTTGCTAAAATTCAAACCATGTCAAAGCCTTCCGATCGCATCAATCTCACCAACCAGTTCCTGATCGCCATGCCGAACATGGCCGATCCGACGTTTTCGGGAACGGTGGTCTATCTTTGCGATCACAGCGAGCGCGGGGCGCTCGGCCTCGTCATCAATCGTCCCACCGACATCGACCTCGAATCCCTGTTCAGCCGCATCGACCTGAAGCTCGACATCGAGCCGCTGCTGCACATTCCCGTGTACTTCGGCGGCCCGGTGCAGACCGAGCGGGGCTTCGTGCTTCACGAGCCGGTCGAGGGCGCGAACTACAACTCGTCCATGTCGGTCGAGGGCGGGCTCGAGATGACGACGTCGAAGGACGTGCTCGAGGCGGTCGCGACGGGCACCGGCCCGAAGCGCTTCCTGCTGACGCTCGGCCATGCAGGCTGGGGCGCAGGGCAGCTCGAGGAAGAAATTTCCCGCAACGGCTGGCTGACCGTGGCCGCCGATCCGCGCATCGTGTTCGACACGCCGGCCGAGGAGCGCTTCGAAGCCGCGCTCGGCCTGCTCGGTGTCAGCTCGTCGATGCTGTCCGGCGAAGCAGGGCACGCATGAGCGGCGCGAGCGCGCGCGATGCGACGCTCCTGGCGTTCGACTACGGCGAGAAGCGGATCGGGGTCGCAATCGGCAATGCGCTGACGTGCTCGGCCCGCGCCCTCGTCGTGATTCCCAACCTGAACCGCGAGCACCGCTTCAAGGCGGTCGGCGACCTGCTGGCCGAATGGCGGCCGGATGCGCTCGTCGTCGGCCTGCCGATGCATCCTGACGGCACGCCGCACGAGATGACGCAGCAGGCGAAGCGCTTCGGCAACCAGCTGAACGGCCGGTTCGGGCTGCCCGTCACATGGGTCGACGAACGCTATTCGTCGGTCGAGGCCGAGGCCGGGCTGCGCGAGCGCAACGTGCGCGGCCGCGCACGCGCCGAGATGCTCGATGCCGAGGCCGCGCGCGTGATCCTTCAACAGTATCTCGATCAATTGTCCGACCATGAGCACCATTGACGCCGACGCGCTCTACCGCGTCCTGCTCGACCAGATCCGCGACGCCTACGGCACGGCCTTCGCCGAGCCGGGCGGCCCGCGGCTCGCCGGCATTCACAGCGGCGGCGCCTGGCTCGCCGAGCGCCTCGCGCGCGATCTCGGCGCGCCGGGGTTCGGCGTCGTGAACGTCGCGCTGCATCGCGACGACTACGCGAAGAAGGGGCTGCACAGCCAGGCCAGCCCGACGTCGCTGCCGTTCGAGGTGGACGGCGCGCGCATCGTGCTCGTCGACGACGTGCTGTACACCGGCCGCACCGTGCGCGCCGCGCTCAACGAACTGTTCGACTACGGCCGTCCGGCCGCGGTCGAGCTCGCGGTGCTCGCCGATCGCGGCGGCCGCGAGCTGCCGGTCGCCGCGCGCTTCGCGGGCGGCACGCTCGACGTGCCGGCCGATGCGACGCTCGTGCTCGCGCGCGACGAAGCCGCGCAGTTCACGCTGCGCATCGAGGCGCACGGCGCCTGACCGGACCGCGAAACCGTATCCCGGGCCGCCGGTTCGCGCCGCGGCCCGTTTGCATAGTTGGAATCACGCACACCATGACCACCGACACCACTGGCCGCACCGGCAATCCCGCTGCGACCGCGAGCCCCGAGCGGTTCCGCTACGGTTTCCTGAAGGGCAATCCGCAGCTCACGAAAAACGGCGAGCTGAAACACCTGCTGTCGATCGAGGGCCTGCCGCGCTCGATCGTCAACCACATCCTCGATACGGCCGAGCAGTTCGTCAGCGTGACGGACCGCGAAGTGAAGAAGGTGCCGCTGTTGCGCGGCAAGTCGGTGTTCAACCTGTTCTTCGAGAACTCGACGCGCACGCGCACGACCTTCGAGATCGCCGCGACGCGCCTGTCGGCCGACGTGCTGAACCTGAACATCAACGCGTCGTCGACGAGCAAGGGCGAGTCGCTGCTCGACACGATCAACAACCTGTCGGCGATGCATGCCGACCTGTTCGTCGTGCGTCACGCGTCGAGCGGCGCGCCGTACCTGATCGCTGAGCACTGCGCGCCGCACGTGCACGTGATCAACGCCGGCGACGGCCGTCATGCGCACCCGACGCAGGGCCTGCTCGACATGTACACGATCCGCCACTACAAGCGCGACTTCACGAAGCTGCGCGTGGCGATCGTCGGCGACATCCTGCATTCGCGCGTCGCGCGCTCCGACATCCACGCGCTCACCACGCTCGGCGTGCCGGAAGTGCGCGCGATCGGCCCGCGCACGCTGCTGCCGGGCGGTCTCGAGCAGATGGGCGTGAAGGTGTTCCACAACCTCGACGAAGGGCTCAAGGGCGTCGACGTGATCATCATGCTGCGCCTGCAGAACGAGCGGATGAGCGGCGCGCTGCTGCCGTCCGCGCAGGAGTACTTCAAGACCTGGGGCCTGACGCCCGAGCGCCTCGCGCTCGCCGCGCCCGACGCGATCGTGATGCACCCGGGCCCGATGAACCGCGGCGTCGAGATCGACTCGCAGGTCGCCGACGGTCCGCAGTCGGTGATCCTCAACCAGGTCACGTTCGGCATCGCCGTGCGGATGGCGGTGATGGGCATCGTCGCCGGCAATAGCGACTGAGCCCGTTCGCGCATCCTTATTCAGGCATTCAACGCATTCAACGCATTCACAGACAGCGCATGAAGATTCATATCCAAGGCGGCACGCTGATCGACCCGGTCGCCGGCACCGAACGGCAGGCCGACGTATTCGTCGCGGACGGCAAGATCGCCGCGCTCGCGGAGGCCGGTAAAGCGCCGGCCGGTTTCAACGCGGAGAAGACGATCGACGCGTCGGGCCTGATCGTCGCGCCCGGCCTCGTCGACCTGTGCGCGCGGCTGCGCGAGCCCGGCTACGAGCACAAGGCGACGCTCGCGTCCGAGATGGCCGCGGCCGTTGCGGGTGGCGTCACGACCCTCGTGTGCCCGCCGGACACCGACCCGGTGCTCGACGAGGCGGGCCTCGTGGAGATGCTCAAGTTCCGCGCACGCAACCTGCACCAGGCGAACGTTCATCCGCTCGGTGCGCTCACCGTCGGCCTGAAGGGCGAAGTGATCACCGAGATGGTCGCGCTGACCGAGTCGGGCTGCGTCGGCTTCACGCATGCGAACGTGCCGGTACGCGACACGCAGGTCCTGCTGCGCGCGCTGCAGTACGCGAGCACCTACGGCTACACGACGTGGCTGCGGCCGCTCGACGCGTTCATCGGCCGTGGCGGCGTCGCCGCGAGCGGCGCGCTCGCATCGCGGCTCGGACTGTCCGGCGTGCCGGTCGCAGCCGAGACGATCGCGCTGCATACGATCTTCGAGCTGATGCGCGTGACCGGCGCGCGCGTGCACCTCGCACGCCTGTCGTCGGCGGCCGGCCTCGCGCTCGTGCGCGCGGCGAAGGCCGAGGGGCTGCCCGTGACGTGCGACGTCGGCGTGAATCACCTGCACCTGATCGACGTCGACATCGGCTACTTCGATTCACAGTTCCGCCTCGACCCGCCGCTGCGTGGCGAGCGCGACCGCGAAGCGATCCGCGCGGCGCTCGCCGACGGCACGATCGACGCGATCTGCTCCGATCACACGCCGGTCGACGACGACGAGAAGCTGCTGCCGTTCGCCGAAGCGACGCCCGGCGCGACGGGGCTCGAACTGCTGCTGTCGCTCACGGTGAAGTGGGCCGATGAAACGAACACGCCGCTCGCGCGGGCGCTGCGCCGCATCACGGCCGCGCCGGCCGACGTGCTGCAGCTGCCGGCGGGCCGCCTGGCCGAAGGCGGCGTGGCCGACCTGTGCGTGTTCGACCCGCGCGCGCACTGGCGCGTCGAGCCGCGTGCGCTGAAGAGCCAGGGCCACAATTCGCCGTTCCTCGGCTACGAACTCCCGGCCTGCGTGCGTGCGACGCTCGTGGCGGGGCAGGTCGCGTTCGAGCGCCACTGAACCACGCCGGATCCTCGCCATGACCGCTCTTCGCAAGCTGCGTCTCGTCTTTCACCTGCTGCGCGGCATGGCGATCGTCGCGCTGCGCTTTTCGCACGTGAGCCCCGCGCGGCGCCTCGCGCTCACGCGCCGCTGGTCGCTCAAGCTGCTGCGGATCTGTGGAATGCGCCTCGTCGTCCACAACGACGGGGCGCGCCTCGACGCGGGCGCGCTCGTCGTCGGCAACCACGTGTCGTGGCTCGACATCTACACGGTCAACGCGTGGCGGCCGACGCCGTTCGTGTCGAAGGCCGAGGTGCGGCAGTGGCCGGTGGTCGGCTGGCTGGCCGAGAAGCTCGATACCGTGTTCCTGCAGCGCGAGAAGCGCACCGAGGCGATGCGGGTCATGCACGAGATGGCCGACCGGCTGCGCAACGGCGGCGTGATGTGCGTGTTTCCGGAAGGGACGACGTCGGACGGGCAGGCGCTGCTGCCGTTCCATGCGAACCTGTTCCAGGCCGCGGTGTCGGCCGGCTGTGCGGTGCAGCCGATCTGCCTGATGTACGAGGACGCGCAGCAGCGGCAGTCGGTCGCGCCGGCCTACACCGGCGAGTTGTCGCTCGGGATGTCGCTCGACATGGTGTTGCGCGGCGGCCCGCTCGTCGTGCATTTGTACGTGTGCGAGCCGATCGCGCCGGGCGGTGATCGTCGCACGACGTCAGCGGCCGCGCGCGATGCGATCGCGGCCGCGCTCGAGACGCTGCAGGCGAAGGTCGGCAAGCCGTCGCCCGAGTCGCTGGCGGAGCTCGAGAAGCATGCCTATCCGGCAACCGAAGTCGGCGCCGGGGCGGCGGGCGATGCCGCGGCGGAGGAGGCGGTGCCGGGGCGCGAGGGCTGACGCGCCGTGTCGTTCGCGCGCGTCGCCGCGCGTGTCAATCGCCGCCGGGCGTGCGGCACGCTTCGCACTGCACCTGCGTGACCGTGCGCAGTGCCGGGTCGGCCGTCAGTCGCACGGCCGACAGCTGATTTCCCCATACGCATCCCGAATCCAGCGCGACGACATTGTCGCGCAGCATCAGGCCAAGCGCGGCCCAGTGGCCGAACACGACCGTCACGTCGTCGGTGCGGCGGCCCGGCACGTCGAACCACGGCAGGTAGCCTGGCGGCGCGCTGTCGGGGCCGCCGTTGGTCTTGAACTCCATCGCGCCGTCGGGCGTGCAGAAGCGCAGGCGTGTGAACGCGTTGAACGCGACGCGCATCCGGTCGCGTTTCTTCAGGTTCGGATTCCATTGGTTCGGCTCGTTGCCGTACAGGTTTTGTAACGTTTCGCGCCAATCCGGCGCGCGCAGCGCGCGCTGCAATTCGTCAGCGAGTTCGAGCGCGAGCGACGTGTCCCATTGCGGCAGTACGCCCGCGTGCACGAGCAGCATGTCGTTCTCGAAATGGGCGAACGGACGGTGACGCACCCAGTCGAGCAGGGCGTCGGCGTCGGGCGCGTCGAGGATTTCGCCGATGGTGTCGCCCGGGCGTTCGGTGCGAATGCCCGCCGAGACCGCGAGCAGGTGAAGGTCGTGATTGCCGAGCACGGCGGTCGCGCGCGGGCCGAGCTCGGCGAGCGCACGCAGCGCGGCGAGGGAGTCGGACCCGCGGTTGACGATGTCGCCGGCGATCCATAGCGGGGTGTCGGCGGGGGCTGACAGCTTTTCCAGCAGAAAGCGGAAAGCGGAATGACAGCCCTGGATGTCGCCGATGGCGATGGGAGTGCGCGGCATGGGAGGCGATAGTTGCAAATTTTGACGTTGATCGGGAAGCGGCGCAGGGGGCGGCATCGTGTGGTCAGGCACAATAATCTTGTTATTTTAACATATTGATTTAAAAGATAATTTTATTCGCGTTGCCGAGCGTGGGGCACTGTTTCAAGTTGTTAGCAGCATGGCTTTTGCAGCGGCTTGCTTCCTATAATTGCCGCTTCCTCGACAAAATTAGCATTTCATGACTTTGGCGGTCACGGTGAGAAGTTAGAATGCCCGGCTTGAGCGACGCGCACCTTGACGTTGTCGCTGTTCGAAATGATGGCGGCTCGTGCTCGAGGCCTGCCGCGTACGACTGAAGGGAGTCTCATGATCCTGGTGACGGGGGGCGCGGGTTTCATCGGCGCCAATTTTGTACTCGACTGGCTGCGTCAGTCCGACGAGGCCGTGCTCAATGTCGATAAATTGACCTACGCCGGCAACCGTCACACGCTGCAGTCGCTGGACGGAAGCCCGAAGCACGTGTTCGTACGCGCCGACATTTGCGACCGCGCCGCACTCGACGCGCTGTTCGCCGAGTACAAGCCTCGCGCTGTCCTGCATTTCGCCGCTGAAAGCCATGTCGATCGCTCGATTCACGGGCCGGCGGATTTTGTTCAGACCAATGTGGTGGGCACGTTCACGCTGCTCGAGGCCGCACGGACATACTGGAACGGCCTGAACGAAGCCGACGCGTCGGCCTTTCGTTTCCTGCACGTATCGACGGATGAAGTGTTCGGCTCGTTGTCGGCCACCGATCCGCAGTTCTCGGAAACCACGCCGTACGCCCCGAACAGCCCGTATTCGGCGACCAAGGCGGGCTCCGATCATCTCGTGCGCGCCTATCATCATACGTACGGCCTGCCCACGCTCACCACGAACTGCTCGAACAACTACGGTCCGTACCAGTTCCCCGAGAAGCTCATTCCGCTGATGATTGCCAATGCGCTTGCCGGCAAGGCGCTGCCCGTCTACGGTGACGGGCAGAACGTGCGCGACTGGCTGTACGTCGGCGACCACTGCAGCGCGATTCGTGAAGTGCTCGCGCGCGGCGTGCCCGGCGAGACGTACAACATCGGCGGGTGGAACGAGAAGAAGAACCTCGAGGTCGTGCATACGCTGTGCGATTTGCTCGACCAGGCGCGCCCGAAGGCAACGGGTTCGTACCGAGACCAGATTACCTATGTGACGGATCGTCCCGGCCATGATCGTCGCTATGCGATCGATGCGCGCAAGCTCGAGCGCGAACTCGGGTGGAAGCCCGCCGAGACGTTCGAGACCGGTCTGGCGAAGACGGTCGCGTGGTATCTCGACAACCAGGCGTGGGTCGATGAGGTAGCCTCGGGTGAATACCGCAAGTGGGTTGAAACCAACTACGCAGAACGCGCTTGAGGAGTCGATCGATGGCACGTAGGGGCATCATTCTCGCCGGCGGTTCAGGCACGCGTCTGTATCCGATCACGCACGTCGTATCGAAGCAGCTCCTGCCGGTGTACGACAAGCCGATGATTTACTATCCGCTGTCGACGCTGATGGTCGCCGGAATCCGCGACGTGCTGATCATTTCGACCCCGCAGGATACGCCGCGCTTCGAAGCCATGCTCGGCGACGGCAGCCAGTGGGGGATGAATATCCAGTATGCGGTGCAGCCGTCACCGGACGGCCTTGCGCAGGCGTTCGTCATCGGGCGGGATTTCGTCGGCAACGATCCGTCGGCGCTCATCCTCGGCGACAACATCTTCTACGGGCACGATCTCGCGAAGCAACTCGAGCACGCCTATGCTCAGGAAAGCGGCGCGACCGTGTTCGCGTATCACGTGCAGGATCCGGAGCGCTATGGCGTCGTCGAATTCGACGCGTCGTTCCGCGCGCTGTCGATCGAGGAAAAGCCCGCGAAGCCGCGTTCGAACTATGCGGTCACGGGCCTGTACTTCTACGACAACCGCGTATGCGACATCGCGGCCGACATCAAGCCGTCGTCGCGCGGCGAGCTGGAAATCACCGACGTCAACTCGCGGTACCTCGCGGATGGCGCGCTGAACGTCGAGATCATGGGGCGTGGTTATGCCTGGCTCGACACGGGCACCCACGATTCGCTGATCGAGGCGGCGAGCTTCATCGCGACGCTGCAGAAGCGTCAGGGGCTCGTGGTCGCCTGCCCCGAAGAGATTGCGTACCGTCGGCAATGGATCGACGCAGAACAGGTGCTGAAACTGGCGCAGCCGCTGTCGAAGAACGCCTACGGGCAGTATCTCAGGAACCTTCTCACGCACCAGGTCGCATGGCTATCCAAGTAACGGCAACGGCGCTGCCCGAAGTCAAGCTCATCGAACCGAAGGTGTTCGGCGATGCGCGCGGGTATTTCTACGAGAGTTTCAAGGCAAGTGATTTTGCGGAGCAGGTGGAGCCGGGCATCGTGTTCGTGCAGGACAACCACTCCCGTTCGGCGAAGGGCGTGCTGCGCGGGCTGCATTACCAGATTCAGCATGCGCAGGGCAAGCTCGTGCGCGTGGTCGAAGGCGCGGTATTCGACGTCGCCGTCGATATCCGCCGCGGGTCGCCGAATTTCGGCAAGTGGGTCGGCGTGACGCTGTCGGCTGACAACCATCGGCAGCTGTGGGTTCCGCCCGGCTTCGCGCACGGCTTCGTCGTGCTGTCGGAGGCCGCGCAGTTCCTGTACAAGACGACCGACTACTGGTTTCCCGAGCACGAACGCAGCATCGCGTGGAACGATCCCGAGATCGGGATCGCGTGGCCGATCGATGGCGAGCCGGTTCTGGCGCCGAAGGATGCGGCAGGCAAGCGCCTGAGCGAGGCGGAAGTCTATGCGTGAGGGCGGCATGAATCCCGAGCCGACGATCCTCGTGACGGGGGTGAACGGCCAGGTCGGGTTCGAACTGCTGCGCACGCTGCAGGGGCTCGGCCGCGTGGTGGCGTGTGACCGGACGATGCTCGACCTGTCCGATCTCGATCGCGTGCGCGCCGTCGTGCGGGACGTGAAGCCGTCGCTGATCGTGAACCCGGCCGCCTATACGGCGGTGGACAAGGCCGAGACCGAGGTCGAGGCCGCGCGGCGCGTGAATGCCGACGTGCCGCGCATCTTCGCCGAGGAGATGGCGCGCACCGGTGGTGCGCTGATTCACTATTCGACCGACTACGTGTTTGATGGCACGAAGGCGGGTGCGTATACGGAAACCGACGCGACGAATCCCGTCAACGCCTACGGCGCGACGAAGCTTGAAGGCGAGCAGGCGATCGCGGCCACGGGTTGTGCGCATTTGATTCTCCGGACGAGTTGGGTGTACGGGCGGCGCGGAAGGAACTTCCTGCTCACGATACTGAAGCTCGGCAGGGAGCGGCCGGAGTTGCGCGTCGTGGCGGATCAGGTCGGTGCGCCGACCTGGGCACGGACGATCGCCGTCGTCACCTCGCACATCGTCGCGCAGCAAGCGGTCGCGGATGATGTCGCCGATTGGTGGGCGAAGCGTTCCGGCGTCTATCACTTCACGTCGTCCGGCGCGACGTCGTGGCACGGCTTCGCGGAAGCGATCCTTGATAACGCGATGGGCGAGCTTGCGCCGAAGGTGTTGCCGATTCCGGCGAGCGAGTATCCGGTTCCGGCGAAGCGCCCGGCAAATTCACGGATGGCGCTGGAAAAGCTGGCGCAGACGTTCGGCGTGAGGATGCCGGCGTGGGACGACGCACTGCGGCTCTGCCTGGGCGAGTAGGGTGCGTCGGCTATAATTCCGTCCCAACTAAGTTGGCCTAAGTGGCTGATATTTTTTGCTGACGGTCTGTTGAATCAAAGGCGAAAGGGGGTGAAAGCCTTCCTTTCGCGGTTGGAAAACCAAATCTGGAGTGAAAGTGATGTTGATCCCCGTCATCCTGTCTGGTGGCGCAGGCACGCGACTTTGGCCGGTCTCTCGTGAAGGGCACCCTAAACCGTTCATGAAGCTTGCGGACGGCGAGAGCCTGCTCTCGAAAACCTATCGCCGTGCGGCAGCCGTGGTTGGCAGCGACGCGGGGCCGGAGCAGCGGGAGATTCTCACGGTCACCAATCGCGACTACTACTTCATGAGCAAGGACGAGTTCGCAGGCGTGAAGCTTGGCGAATCGGTGTCCGGCGCATTCATGCTCGAACCTGCTGGTCGCAACACGGCACCGGCAGTCGCAATGGCGGCCCATCACGTCGCGGAAAAGTACGGGCGTGATGCGCTGATGCTGATTCTCGCGGCCGATCATCTGGTTCAGGATCAGCAAGGATTTTCCGCCGCGGTCGCGAGTGCCGTCGAACTGGCGAATCAGGACAAGCTGGTGACGTTCGGCATCGTGCCGACCCGCCCGGATACAGGCTTCGGTTACATCGAGGCCGGGGATACGATGGGCGCGGGCCGGGCCGCACTGCGCTTCGTCGAAAAGCCGGATGCCGACAAGGCGGCCGAGTATCTTGCCGCGGGCAACTATCTCTGGAATTCCGGGATGTTCTGCTTCAAGGCAGGGGTCATTCTGGCCGAAATGGCACGTCATGCGCCGGACGTTGCGACAGCCGCCGAGGCGTGCTGGTCGTCGCTGAAGGCGAACAACGCGTCGGCGCAGATGCTCGAGATTCCTGCGGAGTCTTTCGCAAAAATGCCCGACATCTCGATCGACTACGCGGTAATGGAGCGATCGGCGAACGTGGCGGTCGTGCCATCCAGTTTCGGGTGGAGCGATATCGGTTCTTGGGGTGCGGTTCGCGACCTGGTGTCGCCTGACGCGGATAGTAACCGCGCGATCGGCGAAGCAATCTTCGTCGACAGCCGGAATACCTATGTGCAGAGCCAGGACCGCGTGGTCGCGGCCGTGGGCGTGGCTGATCTGATGATCATCGATACGCCGGATGCGCTCCTGGTCGCGCATCCCGATTGCGCGCAGGACGTGAAGCGGGTCGTGGCTCGCCTCAAGAAACAGAATCACGAAGCGTACAAGCTGCATCGCACCGTGAGCCGTCCGTGGGGGACTTACACCGTGCTGGAAGAGGGGCCCCGCTTCAAGATCAAGCGCATCGAGGTCAAGCCGGGCGCCAGCCTGAGTCTGCAAATGCACCATCACCGGAGCGAGCACTGGATTGTCGTGTCCGGCATGGCCAAGGTCGTGAACGGAGATCAGGAAATCTTCGTGCGTACCAATGAGTCCACCTACATTCCCGCAGGCCACAAGCATCGACTCGAGAACCCGGGCGTGCTGGATCTCGTGATGATCGAGGTACAAAGCGGCGAATATCTCGGGGAAGACGACATCGTTCGCTTCCAGGACGTTTACGGGCGGGCGTGATGCTAGGGATGTTGAAAGTCCTTTGGGCCTATCGCGGTTTCATTCTGGGTAGCGTCAAACGGGAATTCCAGTCCAAGTACCGCAATTCCCTGCTCGGCGCGGCGTGGACGGTGCTCAATCCGCTGGCGATGATCGTCGTGTACACGGTGATCTTTTCGCGCGTCATGCATGCCCGCTTGCCCGGGGTGGACAGCACGTTTGCGTACAGCATCCACTTGTGCGCCGGCGTGTTGCCGTGGGCCATGTTTGTCGAAATCGTCAGCAATGGCCAGAACACATTCGTCAACAACGCGAACCTGCTCAAAAAGCTGAGCTTCCCGCGGTTGTGCCTGCCGATCATCGTGGTGATCAATGCGCTGGTCAATTTCGCGATCGTGTTCGGGCTGTTTACGGTGTTCCTGCTGATGACGGGCAACTTCCCGGGTTTGGCCTATTTCGCCGTCATTCCCGTGTTGACCCTGATGACGTTGTTTGCCATCGGACTGGGCATCACGCTCGGGGTGTTGAACGTGTTCTTTCGCGACGTGGGGCAGTTCTTCGGGATCGTGCTGAATTTCTGGTTCTGGCTGACGCCGGTCGTCTATGCGGCCAACATTTTGTCCAAGTCGGCACAGGAGGCGTTGCGCTTCAACCCGATGGCACCCGTGATCGAAGCCTTCCAGGTCACGATGGTGCAACACGTCTGGCCGGACTGGTCGGCGCTGCTGTATCCGTTCGTATTGAGCATCGCGCTGTGTCTCGCCGGCTTCAGTCTGTTCCGCAAGCATGCGGGTGAAATGGTGGATGAACTCTGATGGGCACCATTACCGTTACCAATCTTGGCAAGGCATACAAACAGTATCCGACGCGGTGGTCACGTCTTCTCGAGTGGCTGGATCCGCGCGGCAAGCCTCATCACACGCTGCACTGGGTGCAGCGTGACGTCAGTTTCTCGGTTCGTTCCGGCGAGGCGCTGGGTATTGTCGGCATCAACGGTGCCGGCAAGAGCACGCTGCTGAAAATGATTGTTGGAACCACGCAGCCGACCGTCGGCAGCGTGACGCGAACCGGCCAGATCGCAGCATTGCTCGAGCTGGGAATGGGGTTCCATGCGGACTTCACCGGGCGCCAGAACGTGATGATGGCAGGGCAACTGCTCGGTTTCAGCGTCGAAGAGATTGTCGCGTTGATGCCGGAAATCGAGGCGTTCGCCGAAATCGGCGAATACATCGACCAGCCGGTGCGCGTTTATTCGAGCGGGATGCAGGTGCGTCTCGCGTTCAGTGTCGCGACGGCTCGTCGTCCGGATATCCTGATCGTCGACGAGGCGCTCTCGGTCGGCGACGCCTATTTCCAGCACAAGAGTTTCGATCGCATCCGGGAGTTTCGCAAGCAGGGCACGACGTTGTTGATCGTCGCGCACGACAAGGCCGCGATTCAGGCCATCTGTGATCGCGCGATCCTGCTGAATGCCGGGCGGCTGGAGATGGAAGGGACGCCCGAAGCGGTCATGGATTACTACAACGCGATGCTGGCGGACCATCAGGATCAGGAAGTACGTCAGGAAGTGCTCGAGAGTGGCAAGGTCCAGACGATTTCCGGTACGGGTGAGGTCACGATCGATCAGGTTGCGTTGCTGAATCGGGACGGCAGGTCGATCGAGGTCGCTCAAGTCGGGCAGCCGGTGACGCTGCGGATTTCCGCCGAATGTCGTGAGTCCGTGCAGGATCTGGTCATGGGCTTCATGATCAAGGACCGACTGGGGCAGACAGTCTTTGGCACCAACACGCACAATCTCAAGTCCGACATCGGCGATGTGGCTGCCGGGGCGAATGCGACGGTCGATTTCGAATTCCCGGCGAATATCGGCCCGGGCAGCTATTCGGTTGCCGTTGCGTTGCATACGGGCAGTACGCACATGCAGAACAATTTCGAGTGGAGGGACCACGCCCTTACATTCAATATGGTGAACGGCAACGTGAGCGAGTTCGTCGGAATGACGTGGATGCCGACACAGGCGAAGGTGGTGTCGTGAGTGACAATTTCTACCGGGCGTTCGAAGAGCGGTATTACGCGCCCCGGGACCTCATCAAAAGCATCCGCAAGCAGTATTTGCCGTTCGTCGAACCGCTGGCATCGATCTATCCGGGTGGCCGCACGTTCGACCTCGGCTGTGGCCGCGGCGAGTGGCTGGAACTGATGTCCGAACGAGGCTTGACGCCTTTCGGCGTTGACCTGGACGCCGGCATGCTGCAGGCCTGCGAGGAGCGTGGCCTGCCCGCGACGCAGGGCGATGCGGTGGCCTATCTGAAGACGCTGGAATCCGACAGTCAGGTCGTCGTGTCGGCTTTCCATGTCGTCGAACACATTACCTTCGAGCAGTTGCAGACTGTCGTTTCGGAGGCGTTGCGGGTATTGCGGCCTGGCGGTTTGCTGATTCTCGAAACGCCCAATCCGGAAAATATCGCCGTCGCGACCAACAACTTTTACCTGGATCCCACGCATCAGAAGCCGATTCCGTCGCTGCTGTTGTCTTTCGTGGCCGAGCATGGTGGATTCGAGACGGTGAAGACGCTACGGTTGCAGGAATCGCCGGCGTTGCGTAATCCTGATCATCCGGTGTCTCTGCTGGACGTGATCCGGGGTGCGAGTCCCGACTATGCGGTCATCGCGCAGAAGGCTGCCGGTCCGGAAATCAAGGAGAAGTTTGCCCAGGTGTTCGCGGCTGAGTACGGTTTGTCGCTGGAGCAGCTTGCCGACCGTTACGAAGCGCGAACGGATGCCGTACGGCTTCGGATGGACAAGGTCGAGGCGGGAGTCGAGCGGGTCGACGAACTGGTGCGCGTGATCAACGGGCAGCTCCATCTGGCCCAGGAGCGGCTTCAGTCCGTCGAAGCTGATCTGAACGCCGGGCAAAGGCAGGTCGTCGAGGACCGGCTCAAGCTTGCGGAGGAACGGTGCCGGCATGCAGAGGAACTGCGCCAGCACGCGGAGAACCAGCTTGGCGCCGTTGAGGCGCGGGCTCAACATGCCGAAGCGCAGGCGCGGCAGGCGAATGAACTGTTGCACGCCGTGCTGCACAGCACGTCCTGGCGTGTGTCGAAGCCGGTGCGTATCGTAGGCATGCCGCTTCGCAGATTGACGTCTGCAATTCGCGAGCGCAGGTTGCTGACAGGGATCAAGACGCGAATCAAGGGCGTGCTCAGAGTCGGGGCGGCTGAACTGGCGAAGCGGCCGGCACTGAAGCGTGCCGCCCTCAGGTTGGTGAGGATGAGTCCGGCACTGGATCGTCGACTGCGCGCCGTCGTGACACAGTCGGCGAGCGCTGCCGTCGGTTCTCCTGCGTCTCAACGCGCGTTGCCGGAGTCGGCCCGTGAGGTGCTCGACGAGCTCCGGGCTGCCGCACGTGCGTCTGAATCCCGGTGACGAGGCGCGTAACCGGATAGATGGAACTGCCGTGCACGCGAACAGTGTGCCGGCAACAATGGTAAGTGCTGCTTTGGAAACAACATCCCCCATGCATAAACCCCAGCCTGCTAACGCAATCAGACCTCGAATCCTGGTGGTTGGCGACATCATGCTTGACCGCTACGTCATGGGTGGCGTCTCTCGCATTTCTCCTGAGGCACCGGTTCCCGTTCTGGCGGTCGGTCGCGAAGAGAATCGGCCCGGCGGTGCTGCGAATGTGGCCGCCAACGTCAGTGCCATGGGAGGGGACGCGACGCTGCTGGCGGTGGTCGGTCACGACAGCGCGTCCATCGAGCTTCAGAAGTGCCTGCAGGAGTACGGCGTCCGGACGCTGTTCGTGTCCGACCCCGAGGGAGGCACGACGCAAAAGACCCGCTTGATGGCGGGTGCGCAACAGATCGCCCGCGTTGATCGCGACGTGCGTCCGACGGCGCGTACCCAGGCGCTGCTGCTCGAAGAATTCAGGCGGGTCGCATCCGACCATGACCTGATCGTGTTTTCGGACTATGCGAAGGGTACGCTGGACCACCTGCCGGAATTTCTGGCGGCGGCCGCGGCTTTGAATGTTCCCACGCTCGTTGATCCGAAGCGGACCGACCCCGCGTTCTATCGCGGCGCAACATTGCTCAAGCCGAACAATTCCGAGTTCATCGGACTGTTCGGCGACTACACCTCCGAAGAGGAACTGCTGGAACGGGCCCATCACGCGTTGAGCGAGCTGAACTTGCGGCATCTCGTCGTGACCCGTGGCGCGAAGGGCATGGTCTATGTGAGTACTGACGGCCATCTGGGCAGCATTCCCACGCACGCGCGTGATGTGTTCGATGTATCGGGCGCCGGCGATACCGTGCTCTCGGCGCTCGCACTGGCGCTGGCCCGCGGTACGCCGGTATCCGAGGCGGTGCATATCGCCAATGTGGCGGCGGGCATCGCGGTCTCCCATTCCGGTACCTATGTGGTCACGGCGGATGAAGTTCGCGATCAACTGTATCCGTCACGCCAGCGCGCCCCCAAGCGGGTGGATGAGGAAACACTCGGGAAGCTGCTGCTGACGCATCGGCAGCGAGGGGAAGTCATCGTGTTCACCAACGGCTGTTTCGACACGCTGAACCCTGGCCATACCCGCTTCCTCAACGAAGCGCGTGCGCAGGGCGACATTCTGGTCGTGGGGCTCAATTCCGATGCTTCGGTGCACGAACTCGACGGGTCCGCGCGCCCGGGAAATTCCCTGGCCCATCGCGCCGAAGTGCTGGCTGGCCTGGCAGCAGTGGATTACGTGGTGGAGTTCGATGCGCCGACGCCGTTGAAACTGATCGAGTCGCTCGAACCCGATGTTCTCGTGAAGGGCGGCGATTACGAAGTGCATGACATCGTTGGACATGACGCGGTAAATGCCCGCGGAGGCCGCGTGGCCGCGCTCGCGTTCCACGATGGCTACCCGACCGCGCGCGTCGTTCGGAAGATCAGCGCGGTGCGTGATCAATGACCTTGCTTGCCGTAAAAGAGGCGTGGAGCGTGCGCGGGTTGCGCGAAGCGGGCGTGCAGCGATGGGCAGTCCGGGGCGGCGATGCCGGTTTGGGCCTGTTTCACGAGCGGCTCGGCTTTTCAGGTCGTCCGCGGAGCGCGCTGCTTCGTCGCTCGATGGTGCAATGCCGTCAGCTCGACGTTGTGAGCCATACGAGTTTTCAAGGCTTGTTTGACGGCAGTGCTCTGATTGAACGAACCTGGAGCGAGGTTCAGCGCCGCTTTGGCCACTCGAGGCTGCCCTTTGGACGGGCATTTTCCGTCAGCGCGCCCCGATGCGCTGCTGCGCCGGATTGTTCCGGGATCAAGACGGCCTCATGGGCGTCGCTAGCCAAGTAAAGTAGGACAACCATGCGAATCGTTATTGACATGCAGGGAGCGCAAACCGAGAGCCGCTTCCGGGGCATCGGGCGCTATTCCCTTTCCTTGGCGCTTGCCATTGCCCGCAATGCGGGAGACCACGAAGTCTATCTGGCGCTCAGCGGACTTTTCCCTGAGACCATCGGACCGATACGTCAGGCATTTCGGGGACTGGTGCCGCAGGAGCGGATTCGGGTCTGGCAGGCGCCGGGGCCGATGCGCTGGATCGACGCACACAATGCGTCGCGTCGCGCCATTGCCGAACGGGTGCGCGAGGCGTTTCTGGAAACGCTCGATCCCGATATCGTGCTGGTCACCAGCCTGTTCGAGGGGTTGGGGGACGACGCGGTCATCAGCATCGGGGCATTGGGTGAGCCGCTGCCGACCGCGGTCATCCTTTACGACCTGATTCCGCTGATCAACCCGGACGAGCATTTCCGCACGAATCCTGTTCATCGTGGCTACTATGCAGACCGCATCGAAAACCTGAAGCGTGCGCGGCATCTTCTTGCGATCTCGGAGAGTGCCCGGCAGGAGGCGTTGGGTGCATTGCCTTTTTCGCCCGAGAAGGTGACCAATGTGTCGGGCGCTTGCGATGAGACGTTTACCCGCGTCGTGCCCGATGCAGACCAGATGGCGACCCTGAAGAAACGCCTGGGGGTAACCCGGCCTTTCATCATGTACACGGGTGGCGCCGATGCACGCAAGAACCTCCCGCGGCTGATCGAGGCGTTCGCCGACCTGCCCGATACGTCGCGCCGTCACCACCAGCTGCTGTTTGTCGGTCGAATGCCGCAGTCGGAAGTGAGCGCGCTTCGTGCCCATGCACAACGCGTCGGTCTCCGTGGCGACGAGCTGTTGTTCAGCGATTACATCTCCGATGACGAGTTACTGGCGTTGTTCAGTACGTGCCGCCTGTTTGTCTTCCCGTCCCTGCACGAAGGATTTGGCTTGCCGCCGCTTGAAGCGATGGCATGCGGCGCAGTGGTGATCGCGGCCGACAGCACCAGCCTTCCGGAAGTCATGGGCAGCCCCGAGGCGCTGTTCGATCCGCAGTCGGTCCCGGCCATCAGCGCCAAGATGCATGCGGCGCTGACTGACGAGGGCCTGCGTGCGCGGTTGCTGGAGAACGCCAGGATTCAGGCGCAGGCATTCTCGTGGGATCGCAGCGCCAAGCTCGTGTTGCAGGCCATCACGCCCTTCGAGCGCCCCCGTGAGTCGCGGACGGTGCGCGCAGTGACCTTCGAGCGCACCACGCTGTTCGAGCCGAAAATCAAAAGAATCCTGCTGCTCAAGCTGGATCACATGGGGGATCTGCTGCTGGCGGTGCCGGCTATCTCCCGTCTGCGCGCACGATACCCGAAGGCCAGTATCGATGTCGTGGTGGGTAGCTGGAATCAGGCGTTGGCTCAAACCCTGCCGTTCTTCGACCGGGTGTTGACGCTCGACTACTTCAAGCGCAAATCGTCGTTGCAGGCGGATCTGTCCGATGGTTCATTAGCCGAGTTCGTGAAGCAGCTGGGTTCCTACGACCTGGCTATCGATTTGAGGCGACAGCCTGATACACGGTTCGTCCTGGCACAAGTCGAGGCGGGGCTCAAGGTCGGCTACGGCAGCCTCAATCCAGCCATCGATGCCAAGCTCGACATCGCGCTGCCCACGTATCAGGATCGGCCGTTCGTGGAAACGCCGCTGAATCGCATTTCGATCAGCGAGCAGATGCTGGCTCTGGTCGACGCGCTCCCGGCTCATCCGTCCGACTATGTGGTTTTGCCGCCGCTCGCGGCCCCGGTGCAACAGCATACTCGTGCGGTTGCGCTGTTTCCTTACGCCGGCGGCGATGCGAAGGAATGGCCTGTCGCGCGGTTCCACGAACTGGCACGCCGGCTGGCCGCGGACGCCTCGGTGGAACGCGTCAGCGTCTTTTTTGCCAGCGAAAAGGAAGCTCAGCGTTTCAGCTTTGACGGCATCGAAAAAGTAGTGATTCAGGCGGGGCTCAGCATTCCCGAACTGATGCAGCATCTCGCCGGCCACCAGCTATGCGTCGCCAACAATTCCGGCGGCGCGCACATGGCGGCCTATCTGGGCGTGACAGCGTTAGGCGTCTACGGCGGTTTGGAAACCGCGCACGAATGGGCGCCTGTGTTCGGCAACAGCTATGTCTTGCATAATGAGGCGGCTTGCTCCCCTTGCCACATTGCCGCGCGACGCGATTGTCCGCACGAGTTTTTCTGTCTCGATGACATCGCTGTGGATGACGTGTATGCCCACTGTCGGGAACTGCTTGATCAGAATGGTGCGGTGGTGCCGGCGGCACAGTCGCGTCCGAGCATCCAGTCGACACGCAAAAAACTGATTCAAGCCCTCGCGCCTTTGGTACGTCAATGCAACGAAGACGAGTTGAGTCAAGTGGCGCAGGGCATTGCACTCAGTTTGCCCAAGCGGACGCATCGCGCGCTGTTTGTCGATGTATCGCAGCTGGTCAACCACGATGCCCGGACCGGAATTCAACGGGTCGTACGGAGTATCCTGAGCGAGCTGCTCAACGACCCACCGAAGGACTTCGAGGTATGGCCGGTCTACGCGAAGCATGACCGAACGGGGTACTTTTATGCGAAACGTCTGCGGTCGGAATTCATGGGGCAGGGTGACCCCGGATCGGAGCAGGAAGATCCCATCGATTTTCAGGCGGGCGATGTCTTTTTGGGGCTGGACCTAAACCCGGATGGCGTGCCTGCTCAGGAAGCGTTCTTTGATGAAATGCATCGCCATGGTGTTCGGATCCTGTTTGTGGTGTACGACCTCTTATGCGTGCTGATGCCGAATTATTTCAGGCCCGGGAGCATGGAGCTGTTCGAGCAATGGCTGAACACGATCTCTCGATATGATGGCGTTGTTTGCGGCTCGCAGACCGTGTCGAATGACTTCACCCAATGGTTGCACGAGCATCATCCTCAGCGTGAGGGAGCGCTTGAGGTGGGCTGGTTCCATTACGGGGCAGACGTACAGAATTCGCGACCGAGCACTGGCATGCCGAGCGACGCGCCTCGTATACTCGAGGCGCTGCGCGCGGCTCCCAGCTTTTTGATGGTGGGGACGGTCGAGCCGCGTAAAGGGCATGCGCAGGCGTTGGCGGCTTTCGAGCAGCTCTGGCAGGAAGGTACGGCGGTCAATCTGGTGATCGTCGGCAAATCCGGATGGCTGATCGAGAAGCTGGTTGCACGTCTGCGAGCGCATCCCGAGCTTGGAAAACGACTATTCTGGCTGGAGAGCATCAGCGATGAATACCTGGAGCAAGTCTATGGCGCTTGCTGCTGTTTGCTTGCGGCGTCTGAAGGAGAGGGCTTCGGGTTGCCGCTGATCGAGGCGGGGCACAAGCATCTGCCCATATTGGCTCGAGATTTGCCGGTGTTCCGCGAGGTCGCGCTGGACCACGCGCATTACTTCCACGGCACGAGCGGTGAAGCGTTGGCGGAGGCCGTGACACACTGGCTCACGCTGTATCGGCAAGGCGCACACCCGAAGTCCGAGGGAATGCCCACGCTGACGTGGCAAGCCTCGGTTCAGCAGTTGCTGGACAGCGTATTGCCGACGCGCCAGGTCATCAAGGTCGTCCCCCGCATGGAAGTATCCGCGGAGACAGAGTGACATTGCCGTCAATCATCCGATAAAGATTTTGCAAGAGAACTTAAGATGAATTCTCAAACTATGAAAGTTTCCATCATTACCGGCATCACTGGCCAAGACGGTGCCTATCTCGCCCAGCTCCTGCTCGAGAAGGGCTATCAGGTCTATGGCACTTATCGCCGCACCAGCTCGGTGAACTTCTGGCGTATCGAAGAGCTTGGCATCGCCAAGCACCCGAACCTGCACCTGATCGAATACGATCTGACGGACCTGTCGGCGAGCATCCGCCTGCTGCAGACGACGGGCGCCACGGAGGTCTACAACCTCGCCGCGCAAAGCTTTGTCGGCGTGTCCTTCGACCAGCCGGTCACCACGGCGGAAATTACCGGGATCGGTCCGCTGAACCTGCTTGAGGCGATCCGCATCGTCAATCCGAAGATCCGCTTCTACCAGGCGAGCACGTCCGAAATGTTCGGCAAGGTGCAGGCGATCCCCCAGATTGAATCGACGCCGTTCTATCCGCGCAGCCCGTATGGCGTGGCCAAGCTGTATGCGCACTGGATCACGGTGAACTACCGCGAAAGCTACGATATCTTCGGCTGTAGCGGCATCCTGTTCAATCACGAATCGCCGTTGCGCGGCCGCGAGTTCGTCACGCGAAAGATCACCGACTCCGTCGCGAAGATCAAGCTTGGTCAGCTCGACGTGCTCGAACTGGGCAATATGGACGCGAAGCGCGACTGGGGTTTCGCGAAGGAATACGTGGAAGGTATGTGGCGCATGCTGCAGGTCGACGAACCGGACACGTACGTGCTCGCCACGAATCGAACGGAAACCGTCCGCGATTTCGTCCGCATGGCGTTCAAGGCCACCGGTGTCGATCTCGAGTTCAAGGGCAGCGACGTGAATGAAATCGGCGTCGATGTCGCGACCGGCAAGACGGTTGTGCGCGTCAATCCGAAGTTCCATCGCCCGGCCGAAGTCGACCTGCTGATCGGCAACCCGGAGAAGGCGAAGCAGAAGCTGGGCTGGGAGCCGACGACGACGCTCGAGCAGCTGTGCGCCATGATGGTTGAAGCGGATTTGCGTCGCAATGAACTCGGCTTCTCGTTCTGACGCGCCGCGGGCTCTGGTGACAGGGCTCGGCGGCTTTACCGGCGACTTCCTGGCGCAGTCGTTGCGAGCGGCCGGCTATCGCGTGTTCGGCACGACGCACGGTTCCGAAGTGACGGGGCCCGATATGTATCGGGTCGACTTGTGCGACCGCGCGGCGCTCGCACAGGTCGTCACCGACGTGCAGCCGGATGTGGTCGCGCATCTTGCCGCGATCGCGTTCGTTGCGCACGGTGACGCCGATGCGATCTATCGCACCAACGTGGTCGGCACCCGCAACCTGCTCGACGCGCTCGCGAATCTGGACCGCCGTCCGAAGGCGGTGCTGCTCGCGAGCAGTGCCAACATCTACGGCAACGCGGCGGTTGAAGTCATCGACGAATCGGTTGAGCCCAACCCGGCGAACGACTACGCGGTGAGCAAGCTGGCGATGGAGTACATGGCGCGCCTGTGGTGCGACAAATTGCCGATCGTTGTCGCGCGTCCGTTCAACTACACGGGCGTCGGGCAGTCGCCGCAGTTCCTGCTGCCGAAGATTGTCAGCCACTTCCAGCGCGGCGAACGCGTGATCGAACTCGGCAATATCGATGTCGAGCGTGATTTCTCCGACGTGCGCCGCGTGGTGGATGCCTATCGACGCTTGCTGCAGCTCGCACCGGCCGGCGGCGTGTTCAACGTATGCTCCGGTCGTGCGGTGTCGCTGAAGGCGGTGATCGCGATGATGGAGAAGATTGCCGGTTACACGATCGAAGTGCGCGTCAACCCGGCTTTCGTGCGCGCGAACGAAGTGCGGCGGTTGCAGGGTGACGGTACGCGGCTGCAGGCCGCCATCGGCCCGCTCGACGATATTCCGCTGGAAAGCACGCTGCGCTGGATGTTTGGCGGAGGGCGTGGGTGAAGGTCGGTTTTGGCACGACGGCCCTCGCACGGAGCCGTGCGCACGGCGGCGTCGACGGTATTGGTTCGTACACGCGCGAATTGGGACAGGCGCTGATCGCGCGGGGCGGGGTCGACCTGGTTCCCGCCGGTTTTGGCGCGACCGTCGGGGACGACGTATTTCCGGGCGCCCGTCCGGCGGTGGATCTCGGTCGACATGAAATCGCGACGGTGCTGGGTGCCGTGACGCCGTGGTCGTCCATCGACGAGAAGGTACTGCGCGCGGAACGCGTGGACGTGTTTCATGCGACCGATCACCTGATTCCGAAGCTGCCCTCGACACCGGTCATCGCGACGCTGATGGACGCGATTCCGCTGTCGCATCCGGAGTGGACGACGATCCGGTTGGCGGCGCTGCGCCGTTGGCTGCTGCGTCGTTCGGGCGCCTGGGCCGACCATGTGATCACGATCTCCGACTACTCGAAGCAGGAGATCGTCGAACATTTCGGCATTGCGCCGGAGCGGATTTCGGTTGTTCCGCTGGGTGTCCATCCCCGGTTCTTCGAGCGGATCGATCGGGCCGATCGCGAGGCGGTGCTGAAGCGTCTCGGCTTGCCGGCGCAATTCTTCCTGTGCGTCGGGACCCTGCAACCGCGGAAGAATCTCGAGCGAGTGCTCGACGCCCATGCGAGTTTGCCTGCCGGTCTGCGTCGCGATATCCCGCTCGTGATCGTCGGCCGGGCCGGGTGGGGCTGCGAGCAACTCGTGGCGCGCCTGCGCGCGGACGAGAGTGATAACGTACGTTGGCTCGAATATCTGCCTGATCACGACGTGCGCGCGCTGCTTCAGTCGGCAAGCGCGCTGGTGTTCGCGTCGCTGTGCGAGGGTTTCGGGTTGCCCGTCGTGGAAGCGTTTGCTTCGGGGCTGCCGGTCGTCGCGTCGAGCACGACGTCCGTTCCGGAAGTCGCGGGCGACGCGGCGATCCTGGTCGATCCCACCCGGACCGGCGACATCGCCGACGGCATGAGAATGGTGGTCGAGCAGCCCGGCCGGGCCGACGTGCTTCGCGAGGCCGGGCTGGCGCGAGCGCGAGCGCTGACCTGGCCGGCTTGCGCGGAGAAGACGCTGGCCGTCTACGAAACCGTCCTGGGCGGAACACGTCGTCAATGAATCAATTCGCTTCAAGGAGCACCGCGTGAAGTTGGGGGTGGACATCACCTGGATGGTCGGCAACTACCGCGGCATGGGGCGCTTCGCCCGTCAACTGGTGGCGCCGATCGGCGAGTCGGTGCTGGGCTTCGCGCCAAGCGGGGTGAGCACCGACGAATGGCCGTGCGTCAGCAAGGGGCACGGTTTCTTTCCGTGGTGGGAGCAGGTCGAGTTGCCGCGCTTGTGCCGCGAGCAGAAGCCGGACTATCTGCTGTGCCCGTACAACACCGGGCCGCTGCGCTCCACCGGCAACACGCCACTGATCGCGGTCATTTACGATCTGATCTACATGCAGCCGTGGAGCGTGCTGCCGCCGGCGAGGTCGCTGTATCAGACCGCCGGGCGCCTGTATCGCCGCCATGTGGTCCCGCGGCTGGCACGCCGGGCCGACGTCGTGCTGACCATCTCGCGGTTTACGCAGCGGGAGTTGGTCGAGACGTTCGGGCTGAGCGAGTCCGACGTGCAGGTCATCCCGTGCATGATTTCGGACGACTGGTTCGACGCACCGGTGAGCCCGGCGGAGCGTCGGCCGTACCTGTTCACGGTCGCGGGCGAGGTGCCGAGCAAGAACGTCGATCGCCTCTTGCAGGCGTTCGCGATCGCGCGGCCGGTGCTTGGTGATGACGCTACGCTCAGGATCGCCGGGATCAAGTCCGAACATCACGCGCACTTTCTCGGGCGGGCGGCAGCGCTCGGGCTCGCGGGTGCCGTCGAGTTGCTCGGCTATGTTTCGCGGGACGAACTGCGCGAACAGTATCGTCACGCACGCGCATTCATCTTTGCTTCGTTGTTCGAAGGGTTCGGCATTCCACTGCTGGAGGCGATGGCGTCGGGTACGCCGGTTGCGTGCAGCAATACGACGTCGATGCCCGAGGTGGTCGGCGATTGTGGCCTGCAGTTCGATCCCTTTGTGGTGGAAGACATGGCGGAGCAGATTCGCAAGGTATGGAACGACGGCGCGCGATTCGACGTCGCGATCGGCGACGGTGTCGCCCGCGCGCGTACCTTCTCGGAGTCGGCCGTGCGTCCGTTGATTCAGGATTTCTGGGCACGTCTGCCATGAACCAGGGCAAGAAGAAGTTGCTGGTGCTGACGCCGCGGTTTCCGTACCCGGTGATCGGCGGCGACAAGTTGCGGATCTACCATCTTTGCCGTGTGCTGTCCCGTCGATACTCGCTGACGCTGCTGAGCATGTGCGAGACGGACGAGGAGATGCATGCCGCGTTGCCCGACGATGGCGTATTCGACCGGGTCGAACGGGTCTTTCTGTCCCGCCGGCGATCGTACTTGAATACGTTGCTCGCGTTGCCCACGCGCACGCCGCTGCAGGTGGCGTACTACCGGAGCCGTGCGTTTGCGGCGGCGGTGGCGCGATTGCTGCCGTCGCACGACGGCGTCTTCGTGCATCTCGTGCGTTGCGCCGAGTATGTCCGCAAGTCGGACAAGCCGCGCGTCCTGGAAATGACCGATGCGATTTCGCTCAACTACAGCCGGGTGAAGCAGTTGAAGCGCGCACGGGGGCTGAAGTCGCGCGTGTTCGGCATCGAGGCGAAGCGCCTGCTCGACTACGAGCGCACGATCGTCGACGATTTCGACCTGTCGGTGCTGGTTTCCCGGACCGATCGCGACTACCTGTTTCCCGGCGAGTCGGGCAAGAAGGTGATGGTGTGCTCGAACGGCGTGGATTTGTCAGGCCTCCCGTACATGGCGCGCAGCATGGCGAGCCGGATCCTGATTTTCATCGGTGACATGCGCACGGTCCAGAACCAGGACATGTGCCACTATTTCGCGGAGGCCGTGCTGCCGTTGCTGCGCAAGCGTGCCGATTACCGCTTCCGGATCGTCGGGTCCATCGCGCCCGCACTCGCGGAACGATTTCGCGCGTATGACGGCGTCGACGTGACCGGCCGCGTGGAGTCGGTCGCGCAAGCCGCATCCGACGGCGCAATCGGCGTGTGCCCGATGCGCATCGGTGCCGGTGTGCAGAACAAGATTCTCGAGTACATGGCGCTCGGGCTGCCCGTGGTCACCACGTCGCTGGGCCACGAGGGCCTGGGTGCGGAAAGCGGTCGCGATCTGCTGATCGCGGATACGCCGGAGGAATTCGTCGATCGGATCGAGCAGCTCGCCGCCGACGAGGCCGGGGCGGTCGAGATGACGACGCGAGCGCGAGCCTTCGTCGAGCACGAGCACGGTTGGGAACGGATGCTCGCGCCGCTCGTCGACGAGGTGGGGGCGTTGCTGGCCTGAGCGGCGGCAGGTCCGGCTCTCGTGGTGCCGGTGGCCGCGGGGCCGGAGCCTGTGGCTTGGTTGCGGCGGATCGGCAAGGTTACAATATTCGCGCATCGATTCGGCACCGTCGACACGCCGCCGCCAATGGCCATCGGTCGGGACCGCGTCGTGGCGATACCGCCGTCCCCGCAAGCGGGGCGAGTCGCGCCGCGCGACGCCTTCATCCGATACGGAGCCCGACCATCGCCGCGTCTTTCCCTAGGGTTGCATCCGGCAGCCCATGCTTTGATGCACTGCCGGATGCCGGTCGCGCGGCACTGATCAATCACGGTGCCGGCGAGCGGCATGCCTTACGTCTTCGAGATCCCGACGTGTTTGTCTCAACATCCCTTTCCGTTCCCCCGTGCCGTTCCAGCATGCATCGGCCCACGCCGCCTGCCCGCGCGACAGGCGGGTTCAGGATGCTTCGTCGAGTCGTCAGCCGACACGGCCGGAGGGGGCGATGACCCATCTCGTCGTCACCGGCGCGAACGGTTTTGTCGGCCGTGCCCTGTGCCGCCGTGCGCTGCAGGCCGGGTACACGGTTACCGCGCTGGTACGGCGACCGGGCGGCTGCATCGACGGCGTGCGCGAATGGGTACACGGCGCCGCCGATTTCGATGCGCTGGATGAAGGGTGGCCGGCCGATCTGGCCGCCGACTGCGTGATCCATCTCGCCGCCCGTGTGCACGTAATGCGCGACGAGTCGCCCGATCCCGACGCCGCGTTCGACGCCACCAACGTCGTCGGCACCCTGCGTCTCGCCCGGGCGGCGCGCAATCGCGGCGTACGCCGCATCGTGTTCGCGAGCAGCATCAAGGCGGTCGGCGAGGGCGACGACGGTGTGCCGCTGTCGGAAGCCGTCGAACCCGATCCGCAGGATGCATACGGCCGTTCGAAACTGCGTGCGGAGCGACAACTCGCGCAGTTCGGCGCGTCGGCCGGGCTCGACGTCGTCGTCGTTCGTCCTCCGCTCGTTTATGGCCCGGCCGTACGCGCCAACTTCCTGCGGATGATGGATGCGGTCGCACGCGGGATACCGTTGCCGCTCGGCGCCGTTTCGGCGCGCCGCAGCATCGTCTACGTCGACAATCTCGCGGATGCGCTGCTGCGTTGCGCGATCGACCCGCGCGCGGCCGGCGAATGCTTTCATGTTGCCGACGGCGATGCGCCGTCGGTCGCGAACCTGCTGCGTCTCGTCGGCGACGCGCTTGGCAGGCCGGCACGGCTGATCGCGGTGCCGCCGGCGCTGCTGCGCGTGCTCGGGAAGCTGACGGGCCGCAGCGCGGCCATCGACCGCCTGACCGGCAGCCTGCAGCTCGATACCGGCCGGATCGGGCGCGTGCTTGGCTGGCAGCCGCCCTATACGACCCGCCAGGGCCTCGAAGCGACCGCCGCATGGTATCGTTCGCGCGATACACAACAATAGTCGACATGCCTCTCCCGATCTCCACATGGCCTGGTGCGGTCGTGGTGGCGCTGGTCGCCGCCATCGCGTCGACGGCCATCCTGCGCATGCTGCTTGCGACCGGCCTCGCATGGCGCCTCGCCACCGATATTCCGAACGATCGTTCGCTTCATACGCTGCCGACGCCGCGGGTCGGCGGATGGGGAATCGTGCCGGTCTGCGTTGTCATGCTGCTGGCGCTTGCGCCGGCGTTGTGGCTGATTGCCGCCTCGGCCGCGGGGCTGGCGGCGATGTCGCAAATCGACGACCGGCGCGGGCTGCCGGCCCGCGTGCGATTCTCGGCTCACCTCGCGGCGGTGGTTGCGCTGATCGCCGTCTATCCGGCCGATGCGCCATGGTGGCTGCTCGTCGGCGTCGGCTTCGTGATGGTCTGGCTGACGAACCTGTACAACTTCATGGACGGCGCCGACGGCCTCGCGGGCGGTATGGCGCTGTTTGGCTTCGGTGCATACGCAGTCGCGGCGCTGAACGGCGCGGGCCCGTCACCGGAGCTCATCGTGGCGGGTGCGGCCGTGGCTGGCGCGGCGCTCGGCTTCCTGTTGCTCAACTTCCATCCGGCCCGCCTGTTTCTCGGCGACGCCGGCTCGATTCCACTGGGATTCCTGGCCGGCGCGCTCGGCTACTGGGGATGGCGTGCCGATGCCTGGCCGATCTGGTTTCCCGCGCTCGTCTTCGCGCCCTTTATTGCCGATGCGTCTGTAACACTTTTGAGACGTCTGTTACGCGGAGAAAAGTTCTGGCAGGCGCACCGGGAGCATTATTATCAAAGGATGGTCCGCTCGGGCGTAGGTCACCGCCGGACTGCTCTTTATTGGTACCTCATCATGCTCGCAGGCATAATCGTTGCCGTGTGGGCAAAGGGCCGCCCTGAACAGCAGCAATGGCTGTTGTTTTTCGCATGGTATGGCGTCCTTGCATGTATCGGGTTGGTGATCGACATGCGTTGGCGCCGGTTTCAGTCGGCCGCCGAAAACAACTCTTGAGGTTTCCTGCCAATGTTGCGATCCAAAGCATCGTGGCTGTCGCTGAGTGCTTTCCTGTTCGACCTGACGGCGGTTGTTGCCTCGTGGTTGTTCGCTTATCTCGTTCGTTTCAACGGTAGCGTTCCGCCTGATTTCCTGGGCGGCGCGGTGACCGCGCTCGTCTGGACGCTGCCGGTCTACGCGCTGATGTTCCACGTGTTCGGCCTGTATCGCGGCCTGTGGGTGTTCGCCAGCCTTCCCGACCTGATGCGAATCTCGAAGGCGGTCGTCGGCGGCGGCGTGATCGTGATGATCGGGGCCGTGATGTTCCAGCCGTCGCCGATCATCCCGCGCTCGGTGCTGCTCGTATCGCCGCTGATGCTGTTCCTGGTGATGGGCGGCGCCCGTGCGCTGTACCGGGCGACGAAGGAGTTCTACCTGTACGGCGGCCTCGTCGGGCAGGGCAAGCCCGTGCTGGTTCTCGGCGCCGGCACGGCGGGTGCGAGCCTCGCGCGCGAGCTGTCGCGTTCGGGCGAATGGCGCCTCGTCGGCTTGCTCGATGACGACGTCACCAAGCACGGGCGCGAGATCTACGGCTACAAGGTGCTCGGCTCGTTCAACGACCTGAAGCACTGGACCGACGCGATGAAGGTCGAGTACGCGATCATCGCGATTCCGTCGGCGTCCGTCGAAACCCAGCGACGAGTCGCGACGCTGTGCGTGCGCGCCGGCGTGAAGGCGATGGTGCTGCCGTCCCTGACCGCACTGATGCCGGGGCAGGGGTTCCTGTCGCAGGTGCGCAATATCGACCTCGAGGATTTGCTCGGCCGAGATGCGGTGACGATCGACACGCCGCACGTCGAGGCGCTGCTGCGCGGCCGTGTCGTGATGGTGACGGGCGCAGGCGGTTCGATCGGCTCCGAGCTGTGCCGACAGATCCTTCGTTTTGCACCCGCGCAGCTCGTCGCGTTCGATCTGTCCGAATACGCGATGTATCGGCTCACCGAGGAGTTGCGGGAACGCTTCCCCGACCAGCCCGTCGTGCCGATCATCGGCGACGCGAAGGATTCGCTGCTGCTCGATCAGGTGATGTCGCGCTATGCGCCGCACATCGTGTTCCATGCAGCCGCGTACAAACATGTGCCGTTGATGGAGGAGCACAACGCGTGGCAGGCGCTGCGCAACAACGTGCTCGGCACGTATCGCGTCGCGCGCGCGGCGATCCGGCACGGCGTTCGCCATTTCGTGCTGATTTCGACCGACAAGGCCGTCAACCCGACCAACGTCATGGGCGCGAGCAAGCGTCTCGCCGAGATGGCGTGCCAGGCGTTGCAGCAGACGAGCGGCGGCACCCAGTTCGAGACCGTGCGGTTCGGCAACGTCCTCGGCAGCGCAGGCAGCGTGATTCCGAAGTTCCAGCAGCAGGTCGCGAAGGGGGGGCCGGTGACCGTCACGCATCCCGAGATCACGCGGTTCTTCATGACGATCCCGGAAGCGTCGCAACTCGTGCTGCAAGCGTCGAGCATGGGTCATGGGGGCGAGATATTCATCCTCGACATGGGCGAGCCCGTCAAGATCGTCGATCTCGCGCGCGACCTGATTCGGCTGTACGGCTTTTCGGAGGGACAGATCCGGATCGAGTTCACGGGGTTGCGGCCGGGCGAAAAACTCTATGAGGAACTGCTCGCGGACGACGAGACGACGACGCGCACGCCCCATCCGAAACTGCGGATCGCGCGTGCGCGGGAAGTGCCGGATCACCTGCTCGACGAATTGCTGCCGTGGCTGATGCAGAATCGTGTGTTGAGCGATGACGAAGTCCGGCGCGATCTGCGGCGCTGGGTGCCGGAATACCAGTCGACGGTTGCACCCGTGCTGCAGAGTGTGCCGGACGTGCGGGCCGCATCGAACGAGTGAGCATCGGCTGCGCGCGTGTATCGGTCACGCCCGGTAAGAAAAGCGCCCTTGAGGCGCTTTTTTTATTCCGGTCACGGACCAGCCCGTTCTCGGCCACCCGCACCCACCGGCCGCATTCATTTGACTACCGGCCGATTCCTTCCTATGTTTTCCTCAAGGTAACCGTGCGATTGCCGTAAAAGAAGAACGAGGTGAAAAGCCAGATACGAGATCTACGGTCCATACAAATCCAATGAAAGCGCAGCATATTGCAAGGGGAATGAGCGCGGCACTCATGGTGTTCGCGCTCGCCGGGTGCGGCGGCGACGAGAGTCCGACGGCGGCCGCGACCAGTGCCACAGTGCAGACCGGCAAACTGTCGGCACTGCGTGCCACGGGCAACGTGGTAAGCGCGACGCCGATGAGCGCGACGGCGCCGGTCCATGTCGCGCTGGTACTCAAGCTGAATGACGAAACCGCGTTGCATCGCTTCGTGCAGGACGCGCGAACGCCTGGCAGCGCCAGTTTCGGCACCGTGCTGAGTTCCGAGCAGATCGCCGCGCGATACGCGCCTGGCGCCGGCCAGGTCGCCACCGTGAAGGCCTATCTGCAAAGTAAGGGCTTCACGAACATCAACGTCGCCGGCAACAACATGATCGTCGAAGCCGATGCGCCGGCCGGCGTGATATCCGGCGTGTTCCAGACGACGCTGGTGCCGGTCGCGATGGCGGACGGCAGCCGCGCACACATCAACACCGCGCCGGAGACGATGCCCGATGCGATCGGCGGGGTCGTTCAATCGGTGCTGGGGCTGGATACGGCGACCCGCCTCCGTCCGCATTTCGTTCGCGCCACCCTTTCGGCAGCAGCGCCGCAAGCGAATGCGTCGCCGACAACCGCGGCCGTGACGGTGGGGCATAGTCCGACGGACTTTCCCGGCATCTATTCCGTGGGCAGTGCTCCGACGGCCAGCAACATCACCGTGGGCATCATTGCGGAAGGCGACCTGACGCAGCCGGTCATCGACCTGGCCACCTTCGAAAGCAACCACCAGCTGCCTGCCGTGCCCGTTTCGGTGATCAACGCCGGATTGCCAAGCACCGACACCAGCGCGAACCTCGAATGGTCGCTCGATAGCCAGACCGTCGTCGGGATGTCCGGCGGCATCAAGCAACTCAACTTCTATGTCGCGCGGTCCTTCACGTGGAGCGATATGGCGCTCGCGATCAATCGGGCCGTGACGGACAACACCGCCCGCGTCGTGAACATGTCGATCGGCGGTTGCGAGAGCTGGGCGCCGACGGCCGCCATCGACACGCTGTTCGAGCTCGCCGTCGCGCAGGGACAGACTTTCGCGGTCAGTTCCGGGGATTCAGGCAGTGTTGCATACGGCTGCACCGGCACGTCGGTGCAGTATCCTGCGACGTCGCCTTATGTCGTGGCCGTGGGCGGCACGACGCTCTATACGAACGGGAACGGCAGCTACGGCGGCGAGACGGCCTGGGACGGCAGTGGCGGCGGCATCAGCGGCATCGAGCCGATTCCATCGTGGCAGTCGAACGTTCCGGCGCTCAAGGGCCGCGCTTTTCGGGGCATGCCGGACATCGCGTTCGACGCCGATCCGAACAGCGGCGCACTGATCGTCGTGGGCGGTCAACTCGAGCTGGTGGGCGGGACGAGCCTGTCCGCGCCGCTGTTTTCCGCGACCTGGGCGCGCATGCTGTCCGGTGCCTGCGCGACCAATCTCGGGTTCGCGGCGCCCACGCTGTACAGTGCGGAAGCCACGACGCCATCGATCTTCCGCGATATCACCAACGGGTCGAACGGCGCCTACAGTGCGGGTTCGGGATGGGACTTCGTGACCGGCTGGGGCACGCCGAGCGTCAGCGTGCTGCATTCGTCGATATGCGTGCCGACGGCGCCGATCTACGGCGGGGTGATCAACGAAGGCACGACGCTCAAGTCGGGGCAAATCGTGTACTCGGCTTCCCAAAGCCATCGACTGGTCATGCAGGGTGACGGCAACCTCGTGCTGTACAACACGACCAGCGGTGCCGCAGTCTGGAACTCGGGGACCAACGGAAACGCCGGCGCCTATGCCGTGTTCCAGACCGACGGCAACTTCGTGGTCTACAGCGCGGGAAGCACGCCGTTGTGGTACTCGTCGACCAGCAGCGCGTCGTATGGCCAGAGTCTTACCGTGCAGGACGACGGCAACATGGTGATCTACCGGTTGTCGGTACCGGTATTTGCCACGGCGACTTCCGCGGCCGGCATGGCGAATTCCTCGAGCGGCCCCGCCGTCTGGAAGGGCGGCGTCACCCTGACCAGTGGCCAGAGTCTGACTTCGGGCAACGGCGCGAACGTGCTCGTCATGCAGGGTGACGGGAATCTGGTGCTGCTTCGCCAGGGCGTTCCGAAGTGGAGTTCGCGTACTTACAATCATTCGGGTGCGTATGCGACGATGCAAACGGACGGCAACCTGGTCGTCTACAGTTCGGCGGGGGCACCGCTCTGGTATTCCGGCACCAGTGGGAATCCGGGGGCAGTCACGGACGTCCAGGACGACGGTAACGTCGTGATCTATTCGCAAGTACCCGGCTGGAGCACGAACACCTCGGGAAGCTAGCGGTCCATTCGTCGAGCCGCCGCGGCGCCGTCATGATCCTGTCGGCAACGGCGGCTCGTCCTTCAACGGGGCACCCGCGTCGTCGCGCGAACCGGCCGCCCGCCGACGGTACGCCGGCCGCCCGCCGCGCTCAATGCCCGCGCCTTTCCTTCCTCACGACCATCCACCGCGGCACCCTGAACCGCACGATGCTGAGGTACAGCCACACATAGGTCAGCGCGAACAGCACGACGAACACGAACAGGTGCACGGTGTGCCGCCAGAACAGCGTCGCGGGAATCACCGCGACGAGGCACAGCAGCCACAGATAAGGCGAAGTCAGCGAATTCCGCCGCGTGAGGTCATGCGCATGCTTGGTGCCGACGGCCCAGCGCATCAGCCGCTTGTACACGAGCATGTGCAGGTGCACGCCATCCGGAATCCCGGGCGACATCCCGCGAATGAACTTCTTCCGGTAGATCGAGAAGCAGGTCTCGAAGATCGGATACATGAACAGCAGCACCGGGTACCACGCGGACACTTCCCGGTTGCGCATCACCAGCATGATCGCGAGCTCGGCGAGCATGAAGCCGATGAAATACGCGCCGCCGTCGCCGAGGAAGATCAGGCCGGCCGGGAAATTCCACAGGAAGAAGCCGAGCACGGCGCCCATCATGATGATCGACGCGGACATCACCACCGGGTCGCCCACATGGAATGCCACATACGCGAGCGACGCGAACATCATGAAGCTGACCATCGACGCGAGGCCGTTGAAGCCGTCGATGATGTTGATCGCGTTCGCCAGCGCCGCGACCGCGAGCACGGTGATGAACGCCGAAATGGCCACGTAGTGGAGCAGGAAGTCGAGCGGCGGCACGCTGATGCGCGTGACCGCGATCCCCAGCAGCCAGAACGCCAGCGCGGCGGCGGCCATCGTGCACAGCAGCCGCGCGCGCGGCGACACGCGCTTGGTCAGGTCCTCGACGAGGCCCGACAGGAACGCCGGCATCCCGCAGGCGGCGATCCCGAGAATGCTGCCGGCGATCGTCGGATAGCGCCGGGACAGGATCAGCGCGGCAACGACGACCCCAGCGAGGATCCCGATGCCCCCGACGCGCGGCACCGGCCGCACGTGGAATTTCTGCACGCCGGCCAGGTCGCTGTCGATCGAGAATTTCTCGTGCAGATGCGCATAGCGCACGATGAACAGCGTGACGAGCAGGGAGACGATGAAGCCGGACGCGAAGCTGAGCATGGGATCGCTCGAAAAATGGACAGCGGATTATACAAAACCGCGGGGGTTCCCCTCCTGCCATTTCCAGTGGTCGGCGCACATCTCGTCGATCCCGAGCGTCGCGCGCCAGCCGATCAGGTCGGCCGCGGCCTGCGGGTTCGCGTAGCACTCGGCGATGTCGCCCGGGCGGCGCGCGACGAGTTCGTACGGCACCGGGCGGCCCGATGCCTTCTCGAACGCGCGCACGACTTCCAGCACGCTGTAGCCCTGGCCCGTGCCGAGGTTCACGACGAAGCTCGCATCGCGCTTCGCGAGCGCGTCGAGCGCGGCGATGTGCCCCTTCGCGAGATCGACGACGTGGATGTAGTCGCGCACGCCAGTGCCGTCCGGCGTCGGGTAGTCGGAGCCGAACACGCGCAGTTTCTCGAGCTTGCCGACCGCGACCTGCGCGACATATGGCATCAGGTTGTTCGGGATGCCGGCCGGATCCTCGCCGATCAGCCCGCTCGCATGCGCGCCGACCGGGTTGAAGTAGCGCAGCGTCGCGATCCGCCACGATGGGTCCGATACCTCGAGATCGCGCAGGATCTGCTCGGCAATCAGCTTCGACTGGCCGTACGGGTTGGTCGCGGACAGCGGGAACGATTCGTCGATCGGCGAGCGCTCCGGCACGCCGTACACGGTCGCCGACGAGCTGAACACGAACTGCCGGACGTTGCGCTCGCGCATGATCTTGAGCACCGAGAGCAGCCCGCCGATGTTGTTCTGGTAGTACTCGAGCGGCTTCGCGACCGATTCGCCGACCGCCTTGAGCGCCGCGAAATGGATCGTGCCGGTGATCGGGTGCGCGTCGAACACCTTCGCGAGCGCGGCTTCGTCGCACACGTCGACCTGGTGGAACGCGGGCGTCCTGCCCGTGATCTGCTCGATGCGCCGGACGGACTCGGCCTTGCTGTTGACGAGGTTGTCGACGATCACGACATCGTAGCCGTTGTCGAGCAGCTCGACGGCCGTGTGCGAGCCGATGTAGCCCGCACCGCCGGTAACGAGGATGGTGCCTTTAGCGGTCATGCTGATGCGCTCCTTCAGAGTGTGATGCCGGTCAATGTATGAATGGTCTGCCGGTAGCGTTCGACGACCTGCTGCTCGTCGAATTCCGCGGCCACCTTGCTGCGGCCGCGCGCGCCCATCGTGTCGCGGCCGGCAGGCCCGAGTTCGATCATGCGGATCAACTGCCCGGCGAGGCTCGCGCTGTCGCGCACGCGGCACAGGAAGCCGGTTTCGCCGTCGGCCACGACGTCGCGGCAGCCCGGCACGTCGGTCGCGACGATCGGGCGGCCCATCGCGGACGCTTCCATCAGCGTGCGCGGCACGCCCTCGCGGTACGACGGCAGCACGACGCAGTCGGCCGCCGCGATGTGCGGGCGCACGTCGTGCGCCTCGCCGAGATACTCGACGACGCCTTCGCCGACCCACGCGTCGACGTCCGCGCGGCCGATCGCGCTCGGGTTGTCGACACCGAGCGGCCCGAGCAGCTGGAAGCGCGCGTCCGGGTAGCGGGCGCGCACGATGCGCGCGGCCTCGATGTACTCGCGCACGCCCTTGTCCCATAGCAGCCGGCCGATCAGGATGAACATGGGGCCCCGGCCGGCGGGCAGCGGCACCGGCGCGAACTGTTCGAGATCGACGCCTTCGCCGTGCAGCAGCCGTGCGCGGTCCGGATGCGCGAGCAGCTGCTCGCCGGTGAAGGTCGCGAGATCGTCGCGGTTCAGGAACCAGACTTCACGCGGGAAGCGGAACGCGAACCGGTACAGGCGTTTCGCGACGCTCGCCGCACGGCTTTTCTGGATGAACACGTAGCCGAGGCCCGTGGTGACCGCGATCGACGGCACGCGCGCGAGCCACGCGGCGATCGATCCGTAGATGTTCGGCTTGATCGTGTAGTGGAACACGAGATCGGGCTCGAGCGCGCGGTAATGGCGCGTCAGCGCCGCGAGCGTGCCGAGATCCTCGCGCGGGCTCGTGCCTTTCGACGCGACGGCGAGCGCGACGTAGCGGCAGCCCATCTGCTCGAGCAGCGGCACCGTGCGGTCGTGCGGCGCGATCACGACGACCTCGGCGCCGCGCGCGACGAGCGCACGGATCAGCCCGTGGCGGTACGTGTAGATCGCCCAGGCCGTGTTGCAGACGAGCGCGATGCGCAGCGAGGAGGTAGCGGACATGAAAAAAAGAAAAAATAAAGCGTCGAAAATGCCGGATGCGGGGCTACGCGGACGGCCGCGCCGCGAACAGCGTCTGCTTGATCCGCTGCAGCGTACGGTACGGCGTCACGAAATGCAGCAGGTTCTTGGCGAGGCCGGCCCAGTCGTACGGGTTCAGCGCGTTGAAGTAACGCAGCAGCAGCGACAGGGTCGACGTCAGCTGGCGGCGGCGCTTGGTCGCGCTGATCCCGCCCTCGTTGAGCTCGTAGTAGAGGCCGAGCTCGGGCAGGTTCGCGCAATCGTAGCGCTGCATTAACCGTAAAAAAAGATCGAGATCCTCGGCCGCACGGTACTTCGCGCGGTAGTTGCCGACTTCGCGCACGGCGTCGACGCGCAGCATGACCGACGGATGCACGAGCGGCGAGCGCAGGAAGCGCGTGCGGCGCAGCGCGCGCGGATCGGCGGGCGGGGTCAGCATGAAGCGCGGCTCGCCGGCGCGCGACACGACCTGGGTCCACATGCCGACGCAGGCCACGCGCGGGTGCGCATCGAGATACGCGCGCTGCTTCGCGAGCCGCTGCGGCGCGGCGAGGTCGCCGGCGTCGATACGGGCCGCATAGCGGAAGCCGCGCGCCGCGAGCGCGTCGATGCCGGCCTCGAGCGCGCGCTCGATGCCGCCGTTCTGCGGCATGCGCAGCACTTCGACCGCGAGGCCGGGCAGGTCGGGCGCGACGATCGGCGGTGTGCTGCCGTCGTCGACGATCAGCACGTGCACCGGCGCGTCCTCGCGAAACGACGCGAGGGTGCGGGCGACGTCGTCGTGGCCGTTGTAGGCCGGCATCAGCACGGCCACGTCGTCGAGCAGGGGTGGGCAATCGGGAGACGTCATGGGCGCAGCTTGAAACGGATGTAATAAAAATTAACGGCGGTGGCGGCGACATAGCCGGCCGCGAGCCCGACGAGCGCGCCGTACAGGCCGAGCCGGGGGATGGCGAACACGTTGACGAGCGCGGCGATCGCGAGCGCGAGCACCCATTTCGCCAGCAACACGAATTTTGCTTGATATTTGAGAACGATAAGATTGCCTATCGCCTCGATGCCGGCCGGCACGGACAGCCAGACGGCCCAGCGGAAGATGTCGACCGACGCCTCGTAGCCGTGGCCGAACACCTTGCCGACGATGAGCGGCGCGGCCGCGTCCAGCACCAGCGCGCCGGCCGTCATCAGGCCGGCGGTCATCGCGATCAGCCGGACGATGTTGCGGCGCAGCCGCGCGACGTCCTGCACGCGGTACACGAACGCGGGCGCGATGGTCTGCGCGAGCATCAGCGCGAGCGTGATCCAGTTCTCGTTGAGCTGCTGGGCCGCCGCGTAGCGGCCGAGGTCGGCGAACGACACGTGACGCTCGAGCATCAGGCGGTCGAGCTTCAGGAACAGGTACATGCAGATCAGGCCGAGCCAGAACACGGTGCCGGCGGTCGCAAAGTGCCTGAACAGCGGTTTGTCGAACGTCCAGCCGAGCGTGCCGCCGTTACGATGGCGGTAGTACAGCACGAGCGCGAAGCCGATCGCGGCGGCCTCCAGCGCCCACAGCCATGCGAAGCGGGCAGGGCCGGCGGCCGCGCGGACCAGCAGCCAGACGAGCAGCGCCTTCGCCAGCGCGGTGACCATGCTGGTCACGAGCTGCGGCTTGCTGTAGGTCAGGCTCTGCAGCCACGCGTTGATCACGCCGACGAACGGCTCGCGGAACACCATCGTGACGGCGAGGCCCGCGAGCATCGCGCCGACGAGCGGGTCGAACGCGCCGGCGCCGATCGCGATCCAGGTCGCGACGAGCGCGGCGGCGGACACGCCGATGCGCAGCGCGAATGCGCTGCCGAGCACCGCGCCGAGTTGCGCGGGCGGGCGCTGGACGATGGTCGGAACCAGGATTTCGGCACCGCACACCCAGGTGAGCGGCGCCAGTACGAGGAGAAGCGTATTCGCATACTGCCATTTGCCGAACACGTCCGGCCCGAAATAACGGGCCAGAAGACCGCTGATCGCGATCGCGACGCCGATCTGCGTGAGCCGTTCGAGCCCCAGCCAGACGAGATTCGCGACGGCTTTCGCGACGTCCGGGTTGCCGAATCGTTTCAGCATGCGGGGCAGCCGCACGCGCGCAAGGCGACCGGCAGGGCGCCCGGAGGCGGCAGGTTGGCGGCGGCGGAACGGCTAGGCATTAAAATGGACAGAATGCGCGTCATCAAAACCCGCGATTATAAGTGGGATCGGGGCCGCTCCAGCCGTCCCGTTCCTTGTTGTGCAAGGCCCGCATGTATGATGCCGGGCATGCGCGAAAGGCGGCCAGATTATTTTCCATGCACGCAACCGAGAGAGAATCGATGATCTCCCAATCCATCTTCAAGGCATATGACATTCGCGGTGTGGTCGGCAAGACGCTCGACGCCGACACGGCGCGCGCGATCGGCCGGGCATTCGGCAGCGAAGTGCGCGCACAGGGCGGCGACGCGGTTGTCGTCGCGCGCGACGGCCGCCTGTCGGGGCCCGAGCTCGTCGGCGCACTCGCCGATGGCCTGCGTGCGGCGGGCGTCGACGTCGTCGACGTCGGCATGGTGCCCACGCCGGTCGGCTATTTCGCGGCGAGCGTGCCGCTTGCGCTGAAGGGCGGCGAGCGCCGCGTCGATTCGTGCATCGTCGTCACGGGCAGCCACAACCCGCCCGACTACAACGGCTTCAAGATGGTGCTGCGCGGCGCCGCGATCTACGGCGAGCAGATCCAGGCGCTGTACCGCCGCATCGTCGACGAGCGCTATGACACGGGCAGCGGCTCGTACGAGGCGTTCGACGTCGCCGATCAATACATCGCGCGGATCGTCGGCGACGTGAAGCTCGCGCGCCCGCTGAAGCTCGTCGTGGATGCCGGCAACGGCGTCGCGGGCCCGCTCGCGACGCGCCTGTTCAAGGCGCTCGGCTGCGAACTCGTCGAGCGTTTCACCGACATCGACGGCACGTTCCCGAACCACCACCCCGATCCCGCGCACCCGGAAAACCTGCAGGACGTGATCCAGGCGCTGAAGGACACCGACGCCGAGCTCGGCTTCGCGTTCGACGGCGACGGCGACCGCCTGGGCGTCGTCACGAAGGACAGCCAGATCATTTTCCCGGACCGCCAGCTGATGCTGTTCGCCGAGGAAGTGCTGTCGCGCAACCCGGGCGCGCAGATCATCTACGACGTGAAGTGCACGCGCCATCTCGCGCAGTGGGTCAAGGCGAAGGGCGGCGAGCCGCTGATGTGGAAGACGGGCCATTCGCTCGTGAAGGCGAAGCTGCGCGAGACGGGCGCACCGCTCGCCGGCGAGATGAGCGGCCACGTGTTCTTCAAGGACCGCTGGTACGGCTTCGACGACGGTCTCTACACGGGCGCGCGCCTGCTCGAGATCCTCGCGAAGACGGCCGATCCGAGCGCGCTGCTGAACGCGCTGCCGGACGCGATGAGCACGCCCGAACTGCAGCTCTGGCTCGACGAAGGCGAGAACTTCCGTCTGATCGAGAAGCTGCAGAAAGAGGCGAAGTTCGACGGCGCCGAGGAAGTCGTGACGATCGACGGCCTGCGCGTCGAGTACCCGGACGGCTTCGGCCTCGCGCGTTCGTCGAACACGACGCCGGTCGTCGTGATGCGGTTCGAATCGGAGACCAAGGAAGGGCTCAAGCGCATCCAGGACGACTTCCGCCGCGTGCTGACGGCCGCGAAGCCGGACGTCAAGCTGCCGTTCTGAGTTCGGGCGGCCTGCGGGCCGCCGCCGGTGCGACGGTCGAGCGATTCGTCGCGTCACCCCCGAAAAGCGGCGCATGCCACCGGCATGCGGCCGCTTTTTGTCTGTCTGACGTCCCGGGCGCGATAAAATCGCGTCTTTATGCCTGTCGCCGGCTGTCCGCCGGCGTTTTTCCAGCGTGCAAAAGATCCTGATCGTGCGCGTATCGTCGCTGGGCGACGTCGTGCACAACATGCCGGTGATCGCCGATATCCGGCGCCGCCACCCCGATGCGCAGATCGACTGGCTCGTCGAGGAGAGCTTCGTCGACCTCGTGCGGCTCGTCGACGGCGTGCGCGACGTGCTGCCGTTCTCGCTGCGCCGCTGGCGCAAGAAGCCGTTCTCGGGCGCCACGTGGCGCGAGATCCGCGCGTTCCGCAAGCGCCTCGCGGCCGAGCAGTACGACCTCGTGATCGACTGCCAGGGGCTCATCAAGACCGCCTGGGTCGCGGGCTGGGCGCGCGGCCCGCTCGCCGGCCTCGGCAACCGCACCGACGGCGCCGGCTACGAATGGCCGGTGCGTTTCTTCTATCGCAAGCGCGTGCCGATCGCGCCACGCACGCACGTGGTCGAGCGTTCGCGCCAGCTGGTCGCGGCCGCGCTGGGCGACCCGGCGCCGACGCCGGCCGATCCGGTCGATTTCGGCCTCGACACGCGCGCGGCGGCGCTCGCGGTCGCGGCGCTCGGCCTGAACCTGCCGGTGCCGTACGTGGTGTTCGTGCATGCGACGTCGCGTGCCGACAAGCAGTGGCCGGACGCCGCGTGGATCGAGCTCGGCCAGGCGCTCGTGCGGCGCGGCGCGTCGCTCGTGCTGCCGTGGGGCAACGACGCGGAGCGCGCGACCAGCGAGCGGCTCGCGAAGGAGTTCGGCGCGGCGGCGATCGTGCCGCCGAAGCTGTCGCTGCCGGCCGTCGTCGGCCTGATCGACGGCGCGGCCGCGACGGTCGGGGTTGATACAGGTCTGGTTCATATCGCGGCCGCGCTGAAGCGTCCGACGGTCGAACTGTACAATTTTGCGACGGCCTGGCGGACCGGCGGCTACTGGTCGCCGAACGTCGTCAATCTCGGCACGGTGGGGCAGCCGCCGTCGATCGCACAGGTGAAGGCGGCGCTCGCGGGCTTCGGTCTGCTGTGATGCCCGTCATGCCTGCCCTGCCTGTTCCGCCCGTTACGCACGCGAACCGATCATGAGCGAATCCCAGATCATCGAAGTCCCGTCCGCCGACTGGAGCGGACACAACCTGTCGACGCCGCGCGAGCAGTTGCTGGCCGCGGTCGAGGAAGGCAAGGTGCTGTATTTCCCGCACCTGCGCTTCGCGATCGAAGGCGGCGAGGAAGCGCTGCTCGATCCGGCGCTCGCCGATCCGAACCGCAAGAACATCAGCCTCGCGCCGAACGGCGGCGCGCTCGCCGGCGTGCTCGGCGACAGCGTCACCCAGTCGGCCGTGCGCGCGCTCGTCGCGCGCTTCCAGCAGCAGGCCGGCACGCTCGTCGACGGCCTCTTTCCCGAATATCGCGGCAAGCTGCGCGTCGCGCCGACGAGCCTGCGGCTGATGCGGGTCGAGACGCGTCAGACGTCCTGGCGCAAGGACGACAGCCGGCTGCACGTCGACGCGTTCCCGTCGCGGCCGAACTACGGCGAGCGGATCCTGCGCGTGTTCACGAACGTGAACCCCGCCGGCCAGCCGCGCGTGTGGCGCGTCGGCGAGCCGTTCGAGGACGTCGCGAAGCACTTCCTGCCGAAGATCCGGCCGCAGTTCCCGGGCTCGGCGTGGCTGCTGAACCTGCTGCACGTGACGAAGTCGCCGCGCAGCGCGTACGACCACCTGATGCTGAACCTGCACGACGGGATGAAGGCCGATCTCGACTACCAGAAGACCTGTCCGCAGCAGACGATGCCGTTTCCGCCGGGCAGCGTGTGGATATGTTTCTCCGATCAGACTTCGCACGCTGTGATGTCCGGCCAGTTCATGCTCGAGCAGACCTTCTTCCTGCCGGTCGACGCGATGGTGCGCCGCGAATGCGCGCCGCTCGGGATTCTCGAGCGCCTGACCGGCAGGGCGCTGGTTTGAGCGCGCACCGTCTCCTCCGCGGTAACGGAGCACGCTCATGCTGAGGGCGATCTATCGCGCATTGTGGTGGCTCGTCGCGCCGATCGCCGTGATCCGGCTCTACGTGCGCTCGCGCAAGGAGCGCGGCTATCGCGAGCACATCGGCGAGCGCTTCGGCCACGTCGCGGGCCGTTCGCCCGACGATCGCGCGCCGCTGATCTGGGTGCATGCGGTGTCGGTCGGCGAGACGCGTGCCGCGCAGCCGCTGATCGATGCGCTGATGCGTGCGCGTCCCGACGCGCGCATCCTGCTCACGCACATGACGCCGAGCGGCCGCGCGACCGGCGAGCAGATCTTCGGCGATCGCGTGCTGCGCTGCTACCTGCCGTACGACATGCCGGGCGCGGTGCGGCGCTTCCTGCACGCATGGCGGCCGACGCTCGGCCTCGTGATGGAAACCGAGGTGTGGCCGACGCTGATCGACGAGTGCCGTCGCGCGGACGTGCCGCTCGTGCTGACGAATGCGCGAATGTCCGCGCGCTCGCATCGCCGTGCGGCGAAGTTCGGCGCGGCGACGCGCGATGTGTTCGGCGGTTTCTCGCGCGTGCTCGCGCAGAGCCCGGCCGACGCGGAGCGGCTGACGTCGCTCGGTGCGCGCAACGTGGCGGTGTTGGGCAATCTGAAATTCGACATGACGACGCCGCCGGAGCTGGCGGCGCGCGGCCATGCATGGCGCGACGCGATCGGCACGCGGCCGGTGTGGGTTGCGGCCAGCACGCGCGAGAACGAAGAAGCGCTGGTGCTGCAGGCGTTCGCCGCGATGCACACGCCCGGCGCGCTGCTGATCCTCGTGCCGCGCCATCCGCAGCGTTTCGCCGAAGTCGAGGCGCTGGTCGCGCGCAACGGATTCAAGTGCGTGCGGCGTTCGGCGTGGGGTGCGGACGCGGCGGCGCTCGCGGCCGGCAGGCCCGCCGCGGCGGAACCGCTGCCGGCGGACGTGACGGTGTTGCTTGGCGATTCAATGGGTGAGCTCGGCGCGTACTACGCGGCCGCCGACGTCGCGTTCATCGGCGGCAGCCTGCTGCCGCTCGGCGGGCAGAACCTGATCGAGGCGTGCGCGGTCGGCGTGCCGGTGCTGATCGGGCCGCACGTGTTCAACTTCACGCAGGCGACTGCCGATGCGGTCGCGGCCGGCGCGGCGATGCAGGTTGCGGATCCGCTCGACCTCGCACACGTGCTCGACGCGCTGTTTGCCGACAACGCGCGGCGCATCGCGATGGGTGCGGCGGGTGCCGCGTTCGCGTCGCGCCATCGCGGCGCGACCGCGCGCTCGGTCGACGTGCTCGCGGCGCTGCTGCCGCCGGTCGAACGCGGCGCGAATTCGATGCAGGACGACGGGCAGGACGCTCAGGGCAAGTAGGTGTAGAGACATGCATTCGAGCGCGCCGCGCTCGAATGATCTTCAATCAAGTTGCAGGGGTAAGGTCGTGTCCAGTGAACCTTGAGTCGGGAAAGTGCGTGCTTGGCCTTCTGTCCACTTATAGAGGCATGGGTGGGCATAACGACATACGATGCGATAGAGCGAGCAGACCGATAAACAGCGCGATTTTTGAAAACCTGCGGGTACGGCTATTCTTAGGCGTTATTTCTCAATATGGTTTTTGAGATGGTGTCGCCACAGCCGCGTAATCGCTACGTAGGCGAGCACTGCCGTGATCACCTCGATAGTTACCCACACCATGAAATACAAATCATCGGGATCGCGAACGCCGAGCCATTCCGAAGCACGCCACCTGCACGCGCCTCGGCTGGCGTCCACTCATAGTGGTATGGACGGACATAACGAAGCGATAGAGCGAGCAGGCCGATAAACAGCACGATCTTGAAGAGCCTACGGGTAAAAGTGATCATTCTCGGGCGCTATTTCTCAACATGGCTTTTTCCACGATAGTGCTTCCATAGCTTTGTGATCATCATATACGCAAGCGTTGCCACAAGCAGATCAAGAGCCAGCATCACCGGGATATAGACATCATCCGCCTCGTGCAGACCAAGGCTTTGCGCGATGCTCAACCATCTAAGTGCCTCACTTTCCGGCATCGCCCCATTCCGACCAATGCAGCGCACGGATAGAAGAAACAAGCCGATAAACAGCGCCATCTTGAAAAGTCTACGGGCAAGTGTTGCCATGCGCGATGACCTCAATTGTTCCGTATGCATTAAGTCCTGAATTGCCGGCCGCGATTTTCTTGGCGGTTAAAAGTGCTGTTCGGATTCTCAGGAAATCCGTACGGCTCGGCAGAGTAATGCAACGTCGCGATTTTGAAAGGTCCACGGATTCGGTCATTCTCAGTCACTATTTCTCGACATGCTCTTTCCGGCGATAGTGTCGCCACATCCACATGATCGCTATGTAGGCGAGCACTGCCACGATCAGTTCGATAGTCACCCACACCACGAAATACACATCATCGGGATCGCTAACGCCGAGCCATTCTGAAGCGCGCCACCATGCGCGCGCTTCGGCTGGTGTCCACTCATTAGATAGCGGAATATAACGAGCTGAAATAAGAAATAGCCCGATAAATAGCAAAACCTTCAGTAACCTACGGGCAAGTGTTGCCATGCGTGATGACCTCGATTGTTCCGTATGCATTAAGTCCTGAACTCCCAGCAGGGACTGTAGTGGTGTGCAGTAGGGCTGAACGGATTCTCAGGAAATCGACCCGGCTTGGCAGGGTAATGCAGCCAAGTGATACACCTTCACCACCTGCCGGATGCAACCGGAACTGACCGCGCTGAACGCCATTAACCCACGTTTGATCGTCAATCACCCCATCATTTCTATAGAGTGCGAACCATTCACTGTGGTCGGTCGCATTTCCCTTGAAGGCGTTCCACTGATCTTTTATCCAAGCGTAGGCTTGGGAGCGTGCGCCACCAGTAGGACGCGCAACGATCCAGTATTTTCCGCCAGGAATCGGACCGTTATCGGGCACCGCCGTACAGCCCCCTCGATTCCGATAGATGCCGTTGCCAGAGAACGCATCGAACGTACCCACACCATCAATGGTAAGGGGCGACAAAAAGTCGTTATTCACCAGAAATTTACCGGTATAAGCCATTGACCGCCCCCGCTTATCCGATGTCATTCCATGAATCGGTGAATTTTATATTGCCGTCGAGGTAATGCCACGTGATGCGGTCATACATCATGGAGACGGCTTCCACGTGATTGAGCGCGGACGCCTGCGACAGTCTGGTATTCGCCATGCCCGGATTGATGCCGGAGACTTTTACGCCTTCGAGCAGCATCACGAAATAGACTTCCTCTCTTCCCGCATCGTTGATGCGATACCACTTGATCTCGGCCGATTGCAGCGTCTGCCCCTTCGCCACGGCCTTGTAAAGATAGGGAGTCGCCGCGTCGAATTCCTTTTCGAACGCAATCGGCGAATGTGTCCGCTTGCCGGTGATCTTGCCGTTGGCGCCGTCAACCGGCAGATTTACACCGTGGCCGAAACTGATGATTTCAATGCTTCCTTCACGGTCCTGGACGGTTGACGAGCCTTTGATGTCTGCGCCGCCATCATCCTTCAGCCACATATGTGCGGGAATCGGCATATCGAAAATCCTTACAAATAAAGAAAGCGTAATGTAAGAAATCGATGCTAGCCGAGTTCAATTGGCTGCGCAAAGTCGCTGGAGGCTTTTCGGCAGCGGACTCGCTCTTGTGTGCGCAAATGCTAGGTGGTTCTGCCTGGACACTTATTCAAACCGTCAACAACCCCTTTTTCTCGATGAACGCGACGACCTCCGCGACGCCTTCGAGCGCCTTCAGGTTCGCCATCACATAAGGCCGTTCGCCGCGCATCTTCTTCGTGTCGGACGCCATCACGTCGAGGTTCGCGCCGACGAGCGGCGCGAGATCCGTCTTGTTGATCACCAGCAGGTCGGACTTCGTGATGCCGGGGCCGCCCTTGCGCGGAATCTTCTCGCCGCCGGCGACGTCGATCACGTAGATCGTCAGGTCCGACAGCTCGGGGCTGAACGTCGCCGCGAGATTGTCGCCGCCCGATTCGATGAACACGATGTCGGCGTCCGGGAAGCGCGACAGCATCCGGTCGACGGCCTCGAGATTGATCGACGCATCCTCGCGGATCGCCGTGTGCGGGCAGCCGCCCGTCTCGACGCCCATGATGCGTTCCTCGGGCAGCGCACCCGCGACCGTCAGCAGGCGCTGGTCTTCCTTCGTATAGATGTCGTTCGTGATCGCGACGAGGTCGTAGCGCTCGCGCATCGCCTTGCACAGCATTTCGAGCAGCGTGGTCTTGCCGGAGCCGACCGGGCCGCCGATGCCGACGCGCAGCGGCGGCAGTTTCTTGGTGCGGCGGGCGGAGGAGGGGGCGGGTGCGTTCATGGCGTGGGTCGGGTTCAGGAGCGGAACAACCGCGAATACTGGGTTTCGTGCCGCGCGGACAGGATGCCGAGCTGCGGCGCGAACGTGTTGACGGCGTCGGGCGGCGTCGCGAGCGCGCGGCGCACGGCCGCGTCGATCGCGCCGCGCAGCGCGACGATGATGCGTTGCCCGGCAAGCTGGCCGAGCGGCACCGCTTTCAGCGCGGCCGACGTCTGGTTCTCGACCCAGCCGAATGCGTACGCGGCGAGCACGGCGTCGGCGCTCGCGTCGTGTGCGGCGGCGGCATAGGCGAACGCGGTCGGCAGCGCGATCGGCGACAGCGACGCGAGCGTCGTGCGGCGCGCGGCATCGCCCCATTCGAGCGACGCGCAGAGTTGCGCGAGCGACCAGCCCATCTGCTCGGTCTCGCGGCGCAGTTCCGCCGATTCGCGGCTCGCGACGAACCACGCGTTTTCGGCGGCGAGGGCGTGCGCGTCATGGGCCTGCCAGCGTGCGAGCTGGTGCGCGAGGAACGGCAGCTCGCCGTGCGCGAGCACGTCGGTCAGCCCGCTCGCGATCCAGTCGCGCGCGGTGTCGGCGTCGCGGATCAGGCTCGCGTCGAGCGCGGCTTCGAGTCCCTGCGAATAGCTGAACGCGCCGATCGGCAGCGCGGGCGACGCGAGATGCAGCAGCGCGACGAGCTCAGTGATGGTCATGGCCGTGGTGGCCGTGCGTGCAGCCCGGACCATGCTGGTGATCGTGATCGTGATCGTGATCGTGCGAGTGGCCGTGGTGTTCGCCGAACACCTGCTGCGCGAGTGCGTAATCCTCGGCGAATGTCGCATCGTGTCCGTGCTTGTGGCCGCCGCCGTATGCACCGGCTTCCGGCTGGAACGGTGCGCTCGCCTCCTCGACCTGCGTGCCGAGCCGGCGCAGCATGTCCGCGAGCACCGGATCGGCTTCGAGTTTCAGGTAGCCGTCGCCGATCTCGACCGGCGTGTGACGGTTGCCGAGGTGATAGGCGGCGCGCATCAGCGTGAGCGGGTCGGCCGCGCGCACGAGCAGCACGGTCTCGGGCGCCGCGGCGATGCGCACGAGCGCGCCGTCGTCGGCGACCAGCACGTCGCCGTCGCGCAGCACGGTGCCGCGCGGCAGCAGGACCGCGACGTCCTCGCCGGTATCGAGCGTGGCCGCGAGGCGGCTCTTGCAGCGGGCGTCGTAGGCGAGCGTGAGCGTCGGCGCGCGCGCGACGAGCGACGCAGCGAGCTTCACGTTCGGGGCAATGCGTTTGTCGAGGGTGCGCATGGAGCGAAAGCCGGAAATCAGAACAGGAAATAGCGCTGCGCCATCGGCAGCACCGACGCCGGCTCGCACGTGAGCAACTGGCCGTCGGCGATCACGTCGTAGGTTTCGGGGTCGACGCTGATCGACGGGCGCCACGCGTTGTGGATCATGTCGGCCTTCGTCACGTTGCGGCAGTTGCGCACCGGCACGATGCGCTTCGCGAGACCGTAGCGTTCGGCGATGCCCGCATCGGCGGCCATCTGCGACACGAAGGTCAGCGACGTGCGCGCGAGCGCGCCGCCGCGCGTGGCGAACATCTCGCGGTAGTGGACCGGCTGCGGCGTCGGGATCGACGCGTTCGGGTCGCCCATCTGCGCCATCGCGATCATCCCGCCCTTCAGGATCATCGACGGCTTGATCCCGAAGAACGCCGGTTCCCACAGCACGAGGTCGGCCCACTTGCCGGGTTCGATCGAGCCGACTTCGTGCGCGATCCCGTGCGTGATCGCCGGGTTGATCGTGTACTTCGCGACGTAGCGTTTCGCGCGGAAGTTGTCGTTGCGGGCGCCGTCTTCCGGCAGCGCGCCGCGCTGCACCTTCATCTTGTGCGCGGTCTGCCAGGTGCGGATGATCACTTCGCCGACGCGGCCCATCGCCTGCGAGTCGGACGACAGCATCGACAGCGCGCCGAGGTCGTGCAGGATATCCTCGGCCGCGATCGTCTCGCGGCGGATCCGCGATTCCGCGAACGCGAGATCCTCGGCGATCGACGGATCGAGGTGGTGGCACACCATCAGCATGTCGAGATGCTCGTCGAGCGTGTTGATCGTGTACGGGCGCGTCGGGTTGGTCGACGACGGCAGCACGTTCGCCTCGCCGCACACCTTCAGGATGTCGGGCGCATGGCCGCCGCCCGCGCCTTCGGTGTGGTACGTATGGATCGTGCGGCCCTTGAACGCGGCGACCGTCGATTCGACGAAGCCGCCTTCGTTCAGCGTATCGGTGTGGATCGCGACCTGGGTGTCGGTGTCGTCGGCGACCGACAGGCAGTTGTCGATCGCGGCGGGCGTCGTGCCCCAGTCTTCATGCAGCTTCAGGCCGATCGCGCCGGCCGCGATCTGCTCGACGAGCGGCTGCGGCAGGCTCGCGTTGCCCTTGCCGAGGAAGCCGAGGTTGATCGGCCAGCCGTCGGCCGCCTGCAGCATCCGCTCCATGTGCCACGGGCCCGGCGTGCAGGTGGTCGCATTGGTGCCGGTGGCCGGGCCGGTGCCGCCGCCGAGCATCGTCGTGACGCCCGACGCGAGCGCCTCGTCGATCTGCTGCGGGCTGATGAAGTGGATGTGCGTGTCGATGCCGCCGGCCGTCACGATCAACCCTTCGCCGGCGATCACTTCGGTCGCGGCGCCGATCGCGATCGTCACGCCGGGCTGGATGTCCGGGTTGCCGGCCTTGCCGATCGCGGCGATGCGGCCGTGCTTGATCGCGATGTCGGCCTTCACGATGCCCCAGTGGTCGAGGATCACCGCGTTCGTGATGACCGTGTCGGGCACGTCGGCGGCCACGCGCTGCGACTGGCCCATCCCGTCGCGGATCACCTTCCCGCCGCCGAATTTCACTTCCTCGCCGTAGGTCGTGTAGTCGCGTTCGATCTCGATCAGCAGTTCGGTATCGGCGAGCCTCACGCGGTCGCCCGTCGTCGGCCCGAACATTTCCGCGTACGCGCGGCGGCTCAAGCGTAGTGTCATGTTGCTGTTCCTGAAGAGCGGGGCGCGGCTTACAGCGGCCCCATCACCTTGCCCTGAAAACCGTAGACGGCGCGTTCGCCGGCCAGCTCGACCAACTCGACGGTGCGCGTCTGGCCCGGCTCGAAGCGCACGGCCGTGCCGGCCGCGATGTTGAGCCGGAAGCCGCGCGCGGCCGCGCGGTCGAACGACAGCGCGTCGTTGACTTCGAAGAAGTGGTAGTGCGAGCCGACCTGCACCGGGCGGTCGCCGGTGTTCGCGACGACGAGCGAGATCGTCGCGCGGCCCGCGTTCAGTTCGTGCTCGCCGTCGTCGGTGAGGATTTCGCCGGGAATCATGCGGGTGGCCTCGGTCACGGAATCGGGTGGTGGACGGTGACGAGCTTGGTGCCGTCGGGGAAGGTCGCCTCGACCTGGATGTCGGGGATCATCTCCGGCACGCCGTCCATCACGTCGTCGCGCGTGAGCAGCGTCGTGCCGTAGTGCATCACCTCGGCGACGGTCTTGCCGTCGCGCGCGGCTTCCATCAGCGCGGCGGTGATGAACGCGACCGCTTCCGGATAGTTGAGCTTCAGCCCGCGCGCGCGGCGACGCTCGGCCAGCAGCGCCGCCGTGAAGATCAGCAGCTTGTCCTTCTCTCGGGGAGTCAGTTTCATGAAGGCAGTCGTTCAGGAAAACGTAATTTTTATCGATGCGCAGCGGTTCCGGCGACGGCGCGGTTCATCGTAGCACCGTGCCGATTTGCGCGCGTCGTGTATCCGTTATGTAAGCAGCAAGGGGCGTGCCATGCCGCTGGAACGCGCGGCGATGCGCGTTCGTGGTGCGCGATGCATGGATCGCGGGCACCGCGGGCGGCGCTGCTGCGCCGAAACGGTGCGTGCGGGGCCTGGCGCCTTCAGGTTTGCCAGAGGCGCAGCGGCCGTGCATCGACGCCGTGCACGAGCGGCCGCAGGTATAGCCAGCAGTCGGTGAAGTGACGCTGCAGCGCTTCCATCGACGTCGACAGCGCGCGCACCAGCACGACGCCGGGCGTCACGCAGGTCGCGCCCGCGCGCAGCGTGTCGTCGAACGGCATCCGCGCGGCGAGCGCTTCGGCGAGTGCCGCGTCGCACGCGGCGCCGGCCGCCCACAGCGTGCCGTATGCGGGAAAGCCGGCGAGACCCTGCAGCGCGCCGCGCAGCGGATCGTGCGCGTCGAGCAGCGCGCGCTCGGTCCACAGCGGCCGGCCGTCGGCATCGACGAGTGCCGAACCCGACGCGATGCGGCCTGCCGACCACGTCTCGCCGGCCGCCTGCCGGCCGAGCTGCGTCGCGTCCCAGCCGATCGCGCTCGCGCCGGCGCCGAGCGTCACGGTGAAGTCGAGCGCGGCGTGGGCCGCGTCGAAGAACAGGTTGTTCTGCGGCAGCCAGTCGAGCTTCGCGTGCGCGCCGACCGTGATGTCGATGCGTTGTGTCGCGTCGAGGCCGTTCGACTTGTACCACTTGGTCGCGCCGGGCGTCGTCAGCACCGCGTGCGTGCCGTCGCCGAGCGCGATGTCGATGTCGAGCCGGTCGCCGCCCGCGACGCCGCCCGGCGGGTGAACGATGACCGCGTGGCAGATCGCGTCGCCTTCCGGATACAGCGGCCGCTGCACGCGCAGCGGGCCATCGTGCAGCCGATGGACGAGCGTCGTGCGCGCGCCGTGCCGTTCGAAGCCGAGTTCGAGGCGGCCGCGCCACGATTTGGCGACGGCGGGGCGGGACAGCGGGGCGTGGGAGTCGGGGGCGGACATCGGCGGAAAGGGCGCGGAAAACGTGGATGCTACTGGAACAATAATGCAGATGCCGTCTGCGTTGAAAGCGCCGGGTTCGGGCGAGCCGCGAATCCGCTGGGTCACCGGCCTGGGCGGTTCCTTCGACGGGGCTTGGAAGCGTTCGAGGCCCGCCAAATTGCGGTGCTGACCGCTAGCACGCGACGCGCACGCTGGACGGAGCGGCGCGAAAACGGCGCCACGTGGCTGACGCCCTTACTCCGGGCTCCGTGGCGTGGTGTCGGTCACCGCGTCAGCTGGCGCATGTTCCTTGTCCTGCCTGGCGAAGTTCTCGCGGAGCGCCGACTCCTGCTGTGCGAACACCTCCGGTTTTTTCTTCTTGAGATTCTCGAGGTTGATGAGCTTCCCTCTCAGGGCCGGCAACTCGCGCAGATGCGCGTATGGCATCAAGGACCAGTCGGGCTCGGCCCGGACCAGCGATATGAGGAATTGACGATGGTTCTCCGTGAGCGAGGCCGGCAGTTCCCGATGGAGCCGCTTTTGCGTTTCTTCGAGCGTTGCCAGGTCGATGGGGTCGGCTGTCATGCCGACGAAATCGGCGTATCTGCAATTTTTTAACGCTATTGCGCCGAATCGCGCCGCACCTTGAGTCACCCGCCCAGGACACGGGCTCACGTGCGCCTGGCGGGATGGCGGTGTATCGGGATGACAGGACCCATTGCGGGGGCAACGCGTTGACTGTGTGCGAGAAATAGCGACTTTATTTGATAATTTGCGAATAATTAACGCATGGATCGTGACGGTCGGAAGCGACCTGGACGCCGGCAACGGGAGCGCACGGTCTGTCGCAGTGCCAACTCCGCGTCGCCTCTTGTCATGGGGGGAGGAAGCGCGCCGGAATATCACACCGTGCGTGCGAACGACCTGCGCCGGCGGCAAAGTAGTCGCATTCGGCTGGCCTCAACCCCCGAACCATCCCTGCCGCAGGCGCGCAGGTCATTCGCGGCAATTTGGCCATTCAGGCGCACGTCACACCGCGATCAGTTCCCGCACGCCGTTCGCCTCCATGTCCCGCGCGTCGCCGCCCGCGACGATCTCGCCGCGGCTCATCACCCAGTACTGGTCCGCGATCGAGCGCGCGAAGTCGAAATACTGCTCGACGAGCAGCACGGTCATCTTCGATTCGTCGACGAGCTGGCGCAGCGTGCGGCCGATGTCCTGGATGATCGACGGCTGGATGCCTTCGGTCGGCTCGTCGAGGATCAGCAGCTGCGGCTCGCTCATCAGCGCACGGCCGATCGCGAGCTGCTGCTGCTGGCCGCCCGACAGGTCGCCGCCGCGCCGTGCGCGCATGTCCTTCAGCACCGGGAACAGATCGTAGATGCGGTCGGGCACCTTCGACGGCGCCTTGCGGCTCGCCGCGCCGACGAGCAGGTTTTCCTCGACGGTGAGCCGCGGAAAGATGTCGCGGCCCTGCGGCACGTATGCCAGCCCGGCCGCGACGCGCGCATACGGCGGCAGCGCGCCGAGCGCCGTGCCGCGCCACGACACGCTGCCGCTCTTCGCGGCGACGACGCCCATCAGGCAGCGCAGCAGCGTGCTCTTGCCGACGCCGTTGCGGCCGAGCAGCACGGTGAGCTTGCCGTCGTCGGCGGTCAGGTTCACGTTGCGCAGGATATGGCTGCCGCCGTAGTACTGGTTCAATGCATCGATCTTCAGCATCGCATCATCGTCCGAGGTAAGACTCGATCACCGCATCGTCGCGCTTGACCTGGTCGAGCGTGCCTTGCGCGAGCACCGCGCCTTCGGCCATCACCGTCACGCGGCCCGTGTCGCCCGCGAGCGCCGCGACGAACTCCATGTCGTGCTCGACGACCATCATCGAGCAGGTGCCGCGCAGCGTGTTCAGCAGCGCGGCGAGTTCCATCGTCTCGTGGTCGGTCATCCCGGCCGCCGGCTCGTCGAGCAGCAGGAGAGCAGGGCGCTGCATCAGCAGCATGCCGATCTCGAGCCGCTGCTTCTGTCCGTGCGACAACTCGCCCGCCGCACGATACGCGTCGCTTTCGAGGCCGATCAGCGCGAGCGTCTCCTCGATCCTCGCCTGCGCGGTGCGGTCGAGCCGCGCGCGCAGCGACGCGAGCCAGCCCTTGTCGGTCTGCATCGCCAGTTCGAGGTTTTCCCATACCGGGTGCTGTTCGAACACGGTCGGCTTCTGGAACTTGCGGCCGATGCCCGCGCGCGCGATCTCGGGCTCGTTCATCCGCGCGAGGTCGATGGTCTGGCCGAGAAACACCTTGCCCGCATCGGGACGCGTCTTGCCGGTGACCACGTCCATCATCGTCGTCTTGCCCGCGCCGTTCGGGCCGATCACGCAGCGCAGCTCGCCCGCGTCGATCGTGAGCGACAGCTTCTTCAGCGCGCGAAAACCGTCGAAGCTCACCTCGATATCCTCGAGATAGAGGATCGTGCCGTGCGAGGTGTCGATGCCGGGCGGCACCACGCGGCCCATCGATGCGGTGCCGCTGACGGCCAGCAGCTCGTCTTCGGGCGGCGGCGTGAACTGGTAGAGGGCCGTGCCGTTCATCCGCGTTTCCCCTTCGCGAGCAGTGTTTCGACGAGGCCCATGATGCCGCGCGGCAGCAAGAGCGGCACGAGCACGAAGATCAGGCCGAGAAAGAACAGCCAGTATTCGGCGAAGTACGCGGTAAAGAGACTCTTCGCGCCGTTCACCGCGAATGCGCCGACGATCGGCCCGATCAGCGTGCCGCGCCCGCCCACCGCGACCCAGATCGCCATTTCGATCGAGTTGCCGGGCGACATCTCGCCGGGATTGATGATGCCGACCTGCGGCACGTACAGCGCGCCGGCGATCCCGCACAGCACGGCCGACAGCGTCCACACGAACAGCTTGTACGCGAGCGGGCTGTAGCCGAGGAACATCAGCCGCGTCTCGCCGTCGCGCACCGCGGTGACCACGCGCCCGAGCTTGCTGGTGACGATCGCGCGCGCGGCGATGAACGCGAGCACGAGCGTCGCGAAGGTCAGCAGCAACAGCACCGTGCGCGTGCCGGGCGACGTGATCGGAAACCCGGCGATGCGCTTGAAGTCGGTGAAGCCGTTGTTGCCGCCGAAGCCCGTCTCGTTGCGAAAGAACAGCAGCATCGCGGCGAACGTCAGCGCCTGCGTGATGATCGACAGGTACACGCCCTTCACGCGCGAGCGGAACGTGAAGAAGCCGAACACCCACGCGAGCACGGCCGGCACGAGCACGACGAGCAGCAGCGCCCACGCGAGATGCTGCGTGCCGCTCCAGTACCACGGAAGCTGATGCCAGTCGAGGAACACCATGAAGTCGGGCAGGTCGCTGCCGTACTTGCCGTCGCGGCCGATCTCGCGCATCAGGTACATGCCGATCGCATAGCCGCCGAGCGCGAAGAACAGCCCGTGGCCGAGGCTGAGGATGCCGCAGTAACCCCACACGAGATCGAGCGCGAGCGCGGCGATCGCGTAGCACATCAGCTTGCCGGCGAGCGTCATCGCATACGCGGACAGATGGAACGCGCTCGCCTCCGGCGCGACCAGCGCGGCGAGCGGCACGCCGATGCCGATCGCGAGGCACAGCGCGACGAGCGCGAGCCATGCGCGGCGCGACAGCAGCGCGGGGCGCGGCGGCAGGCCGAGTGCGAAGCCGCCTTCCGCGCGTGCGGCGGCGGAAGGCTTCGGCGTGCCGGCGACCGGGTTCGACAACGAATCGGTGAATGAAGTCATGTCAGGCCTCCGCGCTGCGTCCCTTCGGGGCGAACATGCCCTGCGGGCGTTTCTGGATGAACAGCACGATCATCACGAGCACCGCGATCTTCGCGAGCACGGCGCCCCAGAACGGCTCGATCGCCTTGCTGACGAGGCCGAGCCCGAAGCCGCCGAGCACGGTGCCGGCGATCTGGCCGACGCCGCCGAGCACCACCGCCATGAACGAATCGATGATGTAGTTCTGCCCGAGGTCGGGGCCCACGTTGCCGATCTGCGACAGCGCGCAGCCGCCGAGGCCCGCGATGCCCGCGCCGAACGCGAACGCATACGCGTCGACGCGCGCGGTCTTCACGCCGACACACGCGGCCATCCGGCGGTTCTGCGTGACCGCGCGCACGAACAGGCCGAGCCGCGTCTTCGTCAGCACGCCCCAGGCGACGAACACGACCGCGAGCGCGAACGCGAGAATCGCGAGCCGGTTGTACGGCAGGATCAGGTTCTGCATCACGGTCACGCCGCCGCTCATCCACGACGGGTTCACGACCTGCACGTTCTGCGCGCCGAACAGCATGCGCGTTGCCTGGATCAGGATCAGGCTCACGCCGAAGGTCGCGAGCAGCGTTTCGAGCGGGCGGCCGTACAGGTGCCGCAGCACGAGCCGTTCGAGCACGATGCCGACCAGCGCGGCCGCCGCGAACGATACGGGCACCGCGACGAGCGGATACCAGTCGAACGCGGCCGGCGCGTAGCGCTGGATCAGCGTCTGCACGACATAGGTTGCATACGCACCGATCATCAGGAATTCGCCGTGCGCCATGTTGATCACGCCGATCAGCCCGTACGTGATCGCGAGGCCAAGCGCCGCGAGCAGCAGCACGCTGCCGAGCGACAGACCCGCGAACACGGTGCCGGCGATCTCGCCGCGGCGCTGCAGCGCGTGCAATGCATCGAGCCCTTGCTGCGCGGCTTCGCGCACGCGCGCGTCGGGTTCCATGTAGCTGCCGTCCGCGTTCTTCGCGACGAGCGGGCGCAACTGCTCGATCATGTCGAGATCGCGGCGCGCGGCCACCACCTGCACGGCATCGAGACGCTTCGCCGGATCGGCATCGTGCAGCGCGGCGATCGCCCACAGGGCGTCGAGGCGGCGCTTCAATGCCGGGTCGGTTTCCTTCGCGCGTGCGCGGTCGATCATCGGCTTGAGCGCCGGGTCGGGCGACTTCAGCAGCGCGTCGATCGCGTCGCGACGCGCGGCGACATCGGGCGATGCGAGCGCGAAACCCGACAGCGCGCCGGCGATCTTCGTGCGCAGCAGGTTGTTCAGCATCACGGGCTGCGCATCGCCGGCCGGCGTCGTGGCCTGCGTCAGTGCGTCGTGCGCGGTGTCGCCGGCCTGGATCAGCAGGCGGCCGTCGCCGGTCGCGAGCGCGTCGCCGGTCGACAGCGCATTGAGCAGTGCGACGGCGCGCAGATCGGCATCGGCGGCGAGCCGTTCGATCGCGGCCGTTTTCGCGTCGAAGTCGTCGCCGGCGAGCGCGGCGGTATCGGCGGCCGTCAGGGCGAACGCGGCGCGCGGCAGCGCGCACGCCAGCGCGGCACAGGCGACGACCGCGACGGCGGCGCGGCGAAAGCGTGTAGGCATCGGGAGATCCTGTCGGGCGTGGGAACGCGAATGCGTGCGGCGGCGCGCGGGCGAGTGCGGTTCGTCACCGCACTCGCGGCGGCCTGCCTGCAGCTGCGTGCGAGCGGCGCGCCACGCCGGTGCGCGGCGCGCCGCATCGCATCAGACGAGCGCCGCGCGCTGCCGGCGCAGGAACGCCGGAATCGAGCTGACGATGTCCGGCTTGCCCTGGTTGCCCGCGATGAACGGGCTCCACGGCTGCGCACGTACCGCGGTCTTGGTCTTCCACACGACGTTGAATTGCCCGTCGCCGCGGATCTCGCCGATCATCACCGGCTTGTGCAGGTGATGGTTGCCGTCCATCGCGAGCGTGAAGCCCGACGGTGCGGCAACCGTCTGGCCGATCATCGCGACGCGCACCTTGTCGACGTCGGTGCTCTTCGCCTTCTCGACGGCCTGCTTCCACATGTGGATGCCCACATAGGTCGCCTCCATCGGGTCGTTGGTCACGCGCTTCGCGCCGCCCGGCAGGCTGTTCGCCTTCACCCATGCGGCGAACTGGTCCTTGAACTTCGTGTTGGTCGGGTTCTTCACCGACATGAAGTAGTTCCACGCGGCCAGATGGCCGACGAGCGGCTTCGTGTCGATCCCGCGCAGTTCTTCCTCGCCGACCGAGAACGCGACCACCGGTACGTCGGTCGCCTTGATCCCCTGGTTGCCGAGCTCCTTGTAGAACGGCACGTTCGAATCGCCGTTGATCGTCGAGATCACGGTCGTCTTGCCGCCCTGCGCGAAGTTCTTGATGTTCGCGACGATCGTCTGGTAATCGCTGTGGCCGAACGGCGTGTAGACCTCCTGAATGTCGGCGTCCTTCACGCCCTTCGATTTCAGGAACGCGCGCAGGATCTTGTTGGTCGTGCGCGGGTACACATAGTCGGTGCCGAGCAGGAAGAAGCGCTTCGCGCCGCCGCCTTCGGCGCCCATCAGGTACTCGACGGCCGGGATCGCCTGCTGGTTCGGCGCGGCACCCGTGTAGAACACGTTGCGCGACATTTCCTCGCCTTCGTACTGCACCGGGTAGTAGAGCAGGCCGTTCAGTTCCTCGAACACCGGCAGCACCGACTTGCGCGACACCGACGTCCAGCAGCCGAACACGCACGCGACCTTGTCCTGCGTGAGCAATTGGCGCGCCTTCTCCGCGAACAGCGGCCAGTTCGAGGCGGGATCGACGACCACCGGCTCGAGCTTGCGGCCCATCACGCCGCCGTTCTTGTTGATCTCGGCGATCGTCATCAGCGCCGTGTCCTTCAACGACGTTTCGGAGATCGCCATCGTGCCCGACAGCGAATGCAGGATGCCGACCTTGATCGGGCCGGTGCCCGCATCGGCCGCGTGCGCGAACGGACTCTTGCCCGCCAGCGCGAGTGCACCGGCCATCGAACCGAACTTCAGCAGACTGCGACGTTTCATCGGGTTCCCCTTGACGTGTTGGATACGCGTGCGCCGTGGCGGCGCCGGCATCGGAGTAACGCAAGGCATGTGCCAGTCGCGCGAATGCACGCCGGGCGTGCCTGTGCGGGAGGGCGCGGGGCGTCGGTGCGGTGCGGATGACACGTCGTGCAGCATGCGCGACCCGTTGCGGTGCGCTCGTGCGGGCGCAAATGGTGCACGGTGCGCACGCTTGGGCATCGAAGCACGCGAAGGCAGGGGAAGCACGGGAGCGGAAACGGAAACGGGCGCGCAAAGCGCGCCCGTTCGGCGGACCGGCGCGACCGGCGGCAGCGTGCCGGTCGGCATGGCGGCGCGCGATGCGCCGCCGGGAAGATCAGTCGTTCAGTAACGCGGCACGGAAGGATCGACGTCACGCGACCACGCGTCGATCCCGCCCTGCAGGTTGTACAGCTTCGTGAAGCCGCGCGATTCGAGGAACATCGCGACCTGCGCGCTGCGCATTCCGTGATGGCACACGCAGACGATCTCGGCTTCGTCGTCGAGCTCCTCGCTGCGCGCGGGGATCTGCTGCATCGGGATCGACACGCTGCCGGCGATCTGCGCGGTCGAGATTTCCCACGGCTCGCGCACGTCGAGTACGACCGGCGCGGGACGGGCCGGATCGCGCAGCCATTGCGCGAGCATCGCGGGCGTCAGGATCTGCATGGAAGCTCCGCTGCTCAGAACTTGAAGCGCGACGGTTCCATCGCGTTGACGAGGTGATTGACGTAGGTTTCGAACACGTCGGCGACGCGGTACTGCTTGTCGTCGATGCGCGTGATGATCTGCGCCTTCATCACCGGGCGACCGCCGACGAACGCCGACAGGCGGCCGCCGATCTTCAGCTGTTCGAGCATTTCCTGCGGCACGACGGGCAGGCCGCCCGCGACGCAGATCACGTCGTACGGCGCCTTGTCCGGCCAGCCGCGCGAACCGTCGCCGAGCACGACTTCCGCATTGGTCACGCCGTCGTTGCGCAGGTTGTCTGCCGCGAACTTCGCGATGGCCGGATCGATGTCGACCGCCGTCACGTGTTGCGCGCGATGCGCGAACAGCGCGGCCAGATAGCCCGAACCCGCGCCGATCACGAGCACGTTCTCGTGCTTCTTGACCGCCAGTTCCTGCAGCACGCGCGCTTCGACACGCGGGAACAGCATCTTGCTGCTGCCGCCGGGCAGCGGCAGCTCGAGGTCGGCGAACGCGAGATCGCGATGTTCCGGCGACACGTAGTTTTCACGCTTGACGATCGACAGCAGGCCCAGGACGTCCAGGTCCAGCACGTCCCACGGCCGGATCTGTTGTTCGATCATGTTGAAACGCGCGTTTTCGATATTCATGGTGTGGTCACGCAGCCAGGTCGGCCATCAGCGGGGATAGAGAAACTTCGTGATTGTACCAAACGGGGCGGCGGCGAAGCCTTCAGACGGCCTGCAACAGACCTTTACCCCTTGCTCTTCTTGATCTGCGCCTCGAACGCGAGGTCGAGCTTGCTCGCCTTGCGCGGCTTTTTGGGGCCGAATTCGTCGACGAACCTGACGAATTCGTCGAGCGGCAGCGGTTCGCTGCGCTTCTCGGTGGTGCCGCTCGAGCGGTCGACCAGATAGAACAGGCCGCCCGCCATCGCGACGGCCGCGAACTGCGGGTTGCCGGAACGGGTCTTCAGGCGTTCGACCGCGTGGGTTGCTTTGGTGGTGCGCATCGTGCGGGTGCTTGCAGGGGCGTTGAGCCCCTTACTTTATCAAACCGGCCGCCCGCATGCGGCCGCGCGGCGTCAGACGGTGCGCGAATAGCGCTGGCGCGGTGTCCGGCCGAGGTAGGCGTCGAACGCCATCGCGATGTTGCGCACGACCATCCGGCCGGCCGGATGGATCGTCAGGCGGTCGCCTGCGACGGTCAGCAGCCCGTCCTGCTCGAACCCGCGCAGCGCGTCGAGCTCGCGCGCGAAGTGATCGGTGAAGCGGATCCCGTGCGCGGCCTCGATATGCGAGAACGGCAATTCGAGGTTGCACATCAGCTGCGTGATCACGTCGCGGCGCAGCCGGTCGTCGGCCGTGAGCCGCACGCCGCGCGCGATCGGCGGCCGGCCCGCGTCGAGCGCGGCGCCATAGGCCGGCAGGTCCTTCGCGTTCTGCGCGTAGACGTCGCCGACCTTGCCGATCGACGACACCCCGAAGCCGACGAGGTCCGTATCCGCGCGCGTGCTGTAGCCCTGGAAATTGCGCTGCAGCGTGCCGTTTCGCTGCGCGCGCACGAGTTCGTCGGACGGCCGCGCGAAGTGATCCATGCCGATGTACACGTAGCCTGCCGACGTCAGCATGTCGATCGCGAGGCCGAGCAGCGCGATGCGCGTTTCGGGTGACGGCAGCGTCGCGTCGTCGATCTGCCGCTGCATCTTGAACAGGTGCGGCATGTGCGCGTAGCCGAATACCGACAGCCGGTCAGGTGCGAGTTCGATGATCGTCTCGAGCGTGCGCGCGAACACGGCGACCGTCTGGTGCGGCAGCCCGTAGATCAGGTCGACGCTGACCGAATGGAAGCCCGTCGTGCGCGCGGCGGACAGCAGGTCGGCCGTCATCGCGAGCGGCTGGATCCGGTTGATCGCCTGCTGTACGACCGGATCGAAATCCTGCACGCCGAGGCTCAGCCGGTTGAAGCCGATGTTGCGCAGGTGGACGAGCGTCGCGGGCGTGACGGTGCGCGGATCGATCTCGATCGAGAACTCGGCGTCGGCGTCCGGCGCGAGCGCGAAATGCTCGCGGGTGGCTGCCATCAGTTCGGCCGTTTCGGCGTCGGACAGGAAGGTCGGCGTGCCGCCGCCCCAGTGCAACTGCGTGACCGGGCGCGCGGGATCGAACAGCGTGGCCTGCAGCGCCAGCTCGCGCTTCAGTTGCTCGAGATACGGGCGTGCGCGGCGATGGTTGTTGGTCGCGATCTTGTTGCATCCGCAATAGAAGCAGGCCGTGTTGCAGAACGGGATGTGGAAGTACAGCGACAGATCGCTCGACGACGCGCCGGGATCGCCCGCGGCGCGCACATAGTCGGCCGGGTCGAAATCGTCGCGGAACTGCAGTGCGGTCGGGTAGGACGTGTAGCGCGGCCCGTTCGCGCCGTACTTCGCGAGCAAATCGGGACGGAACAGTGTGTCTGCAGAACCGGAATTCATGATGGTCTCGCGCTTTTCAGATGCTTTCGAGTATATGAACGCGCGTTTCGGCTGCATTGTGTAATAACGTCGCAGCCGGCGGTGGCACAATGCGCGGTGGGCTGCCGCGCGCTGCGTCCGGTTGCCGCACCGTTTTTTTGGTTGTTTGTCGAGAGAGCCGAGTGTCCGTCGAAATGCCTGTCCGTCCGGCGTCCGCCGATGTCCCGCCGCCGCATGCATGCCGCGAGGCGTGCGGCGCGTGCTGCATCGCGCCGTCGATTTCCTCCCCGATTCCGGGGATGCCCGACGGCAAGCCGGCCGGCGTGCGCTGCGTGCAGCTCGGCGACGACCTGCGCTGCCGGATCTTCGGGCGGCCCGAGCGTCCCGCGTGCTGTTCCGGGCTGCAGCCGTCCGCCGAGATGTGCGGGGTGTCGCGCGACGACGCGCTCGCATGGCTGACGCGCCTCGAGATCGCGACGCAGCCGGCGCCCGGCGCCGCCTTGGCCCGCTGACACACTGCCGTGCAGCGGCTCGCGCACGGAACCGGCGGCGTGCGCGCGAGCACTAACTTCGGTCCACGCCCCACACGCGGCGGAGCCGATGGCCCGACGGCCGCTTCGCCCGATACAGGAAGGAGATTGTCCAGCATGACCGCATCTTGCACGCCCGGCCGGCGCCGTTTCCTCGCCGCCTGCGCCGGCGCCATCGGCGTGTCGGTATCGCTCGCCGCCTGCGCGTCGACGTTCCCGTTCATCCCCGATCACTACACGTTCTCGCGCGGCGACGTGCAGAAAGCCGTCGCGCGCAAGTTCCCGTATCAGAAGACGGTCGCGCAGGTCGTCGACGTGTCGCTCGCGAATCCGGCCGTCAACCTGCTGCCCGACCAGAACCGCGTCGCCGTGCAGCTCGACGCGCATTTCGCGAGTCCGTTCCTGCGCGAACCGGTGAGCGGCAAGTTCACCGTGTCGGGCCAGCTGGCTTACGATGCGCCGAGCCGCTCGGTCGTGCTGAAGGCGCCGGCCGTCGACAGCCTCGTGCTCGACGGCGACGCGCAGATGTACGCGCGGCAGGTCGGCGCGGCCGCCGGCCTGCTCGCGACGCAGGTGCTGACCAACTATCCGATCTACACGTTCAAGCCCGAGCAACTGCAATTTGCCGGAGTGAACTACGAACCCGGTACAATTACGATTCTTACAAACGGCATACGCGTGGCGATCGTCGAAAAGTGACGGCACGCGCGCGGCCGGGCGGGCCGCGGCGGTGACGCGGCCCTTTCTTTCGACTACTTCGGAGTTGGGCCACGGATGGACTGGATCCTGATCTGCAAGGCATTGATCCTCGGCGTCGTCGAGGGGCTGACGGAATTCCTCCCGGTGTCGAGCACCGGCCACCTGATCGTCGCGGGCAGCTTCCTGAATTTCAACGATGCGCACGCGAAGACCTTCGACGTCGTGATCCAGTTCGGCGCGATTCTCGCCGTCTGCTGGGAATACCGGCAGCGGATCGTGTCCGTCGTGTGCGGTCTGCCGAGCCGGCCCGACGCGCAGCGCTTCACGCTGAACGTCGTGATCGCGACGATTCCCGCGATCGCGCTCGGCCTGCTGTTCGAGAAGAAGATCAAGGCCGTGCTGTTCTCGCCGGTGCCCGTCGCGTTCGCGCTCGTCGTCGGCGGCGCGATCATCCTGTGGGCCGAGGCGCGGCAGCGCGAACGCGGCGAGCCGCCGCGCGTGCAGTCGGTCGACGCGCTCACGCCGCTCGACGCGCTGAAGGTCGGCATCGCGCAATGCTTCGCGCTGGTGCCGGGCATGTCGCGCTCGGGCTCGACGATCATCGGCGGGATGCTGTTCGGCCTCGACCGGCGCGTCGCGACCGAATTCTCGTTCTTCCTCGCGATTCCGATCATCTTCGGCGCGACGCTCTATGAAACCGTCAAGGACTGGCAGGCGTTCACCGTCGATTCGCTCGGCCTGTTCGCGCTCGGGCTGGTCGCCGCGTTCGTCAGCGCGTTCGTGTGCGTGCGCTGGCTGCTGCGCTTCGTCGCGACGCACGACTTCACCGTGTTCGCGTGGTACCGGATCGCGTTCGGCCTGTTCGTGCTGCTCGTCGGTTACAGCGGATGGCTGAACTGGGCGTGATGCCGGCGCGGAGGTGAGGGCGCTTCCAATGGAAAACGGCCCGATCGGCAGCAGATGCCGGTCGGGCCGTTCTTCATGGCGAGGCGCGCAGCGTGCGATGCGCTGTCGCAGCAGGGATTCAGCCTCCGCGCTTGCGGAACACCAGGTCCCACACGCCGTGGCCGAGCCGCAGCCCGCGCCGTTCGAACTTCGTGACGGGGCGGTAGTCGGGGCGCGGCGCGTAGTCGGCGGCCGTGTTTTCGAGCGTGGGTTCGGCGCCGAGCACTTCCAGCATCTGTTCCGCGTAGTTCTGCCAGTCGGTCGCGCAATGCAGGTACGCGCCCGGCTTCAGGCGCGACGCGAGGTGCGCGACGAGCGGCGGCTGGATCAGCCGGCGCTTGTGGTGGCGCGCCTTGTGCCACGGATCGGGGAAGAAGATGTGCACGCCGTCGAGGCTTTCCGGCGCGAGCATGTGCTCGAGCACTTCGACCGCGTCGTGCTGGATGATGCGGATGTTCGGCAGGTCCTGCTCGCCGATCAGCTTCAGCAGCGCGCCGACGCCCGGCTCGTGCACCTCGACGCCGAGGAAGTCGTCGCCCTGGCGGTGCGCGGCGATTTCCGCGGTCGACGCGCCCATCCCGAAGCCGATCTCCAGGATGCGGGGCGCGCGGCGGCCGAACACGGCGTCCCAGTCGGGAATGTCGGCTGCGTACGGGACGACGAAGCGCGGGCCGAGATCGTCGAGCGCGCGGCGCTGGCCGGTCGACACGCGGCCGGCGCGTGTCACGAAGCTGCGGATGCGGCGGCGGTGCAGCGGATTGACTTCGTCGGCGCCGTCGGCGGCTTCGTCGGGAAGGGCGGCGTCGTCCGGCGGCAGGCCGGCTTCGTTCGGATCGTCGTGCATCATCGGTGACAGAGAAAGGCTCGGTTCGGGCGCAGGCCCGTTACGCGTAGCGGTGCGCCGGATGAACGGGCACATGGTACAAAAAAGCCGCCTTCGACGAGGCGGCTCTTGCGCTGGCTGCCATGCAGCCGAAGGTGGAGCGGGCGATGGGAATCGAACCCACGTCATCAGCTTGGGAAGCTGAGGTAATGGCCATTATACGACGCCCGCAGAACGGATGATTCTACAGTGTTTCGCCGGGATGTTGCAAGCGATGCGTTTTGACCGCTTGCCGCCGTGTCAATGCGCCAGTGACGCGAGCAGGCCGACCGCGACATGATGCGGCACGCTCGCGCCAGGGTGGCAACGCGAGTCCGGCCGAACGGAACACGCCAGCGGCGCGCCGGCCCGCGAGCCGGTGTCGAAATTAGACGAGTCGGTGTCGGAAGCATACAAGCCGCGCCAACGCTTTCGAACTAACGTGACAGATCTCTTTTACGATCGTTAGTCTGGAGCCGACATGTCCGATTTCATCACCGTTCTGCGCGAAACCTGCCCGACCCCGGTCCTTGACGCGACCAAGTGGAAGCGCATCGGCGGCGATCCGCACACCGTGAACCTCAACGCTTACCTCTCCAAGGACGGCAGCAAGATCATGGGCACCTGGATCTGCACGCCCGGCAAGTTCGAGGTGAACTACGAGAAATGGGAGTACTGTCATTTCCTCGACGGCTACTGCATCATCACGCCGGAAGGCGAGGAGTCGGTGCACCTGAAAGCCGGCGATGTGTTCGTGATCGAACCCGGGATGAAAGGGACCTGGGAAGTGGTGGAGACGGTGCGCAAGTATTTCGTGTTCGCCTGACGCCCGCATGACGCGTCATGCCACCGGGATTTCAGCCGCAATGGCAACCCGGCGGATGCACGCTCAATAAAACTCGTTCCGGTTCGGAAACAACTCGCCGAGCGTGGTCGCACGCTCGGCCGGCTCCACCATCCCGCCGAGCGTGCCGGGTGCCTGACGCTCCCGATAGGCGCTCGGCGACATCCCGTACGCCCGCCGAAACTCGCGCCCGAGATGCGACGCATCGGCAAATCCGCAGGCCGCCGCGATTTCGGAAATGTTCTTGTCCAGGTGCATCAGCATCCACGCGGCCGTGCGAATCCGGATCGCCCGGTAGCAGGCGGCCGGCCCGCTGCCGGTGGCTTCCCTGAACAGCCGTTCCAGCTGTCTCGCCGATAGCTCCAGCCGCCGCGCAAGCTCGTCGATCGTGATCGAGTGGCTGATGTGTTGTTCCATCAGCAGGATCGCGCGCTTCACCTTCGGATGCGCGTTGGGCGCGACACCGGGCGGATGCGGTTGCGGCGCGCTGACTGTCTCGCGCCCGTCGACCAGCAGGATCCGCAGCGCCTTGTAGACGATCGACGGCTCGATGTGCCGCACCAGGATCGCGGCCGCGACGTCGATCGACGCGCGCCCGCCGGAGCAGGTCACGCGCCGGCCGTCCAGCACGTAGAGGCGATCGGACACCACGAGCTTCGCATCGACGGACGGAAACCGCTCGATGAAGTCCCAGTAGTGAAACCAGCTGATGCAGATCCGGTGGCCGGCCATCACGCCCGCACGCGCCAATGCGAACGCGCCCGTGCAGATGCCGACCAGCATCGCGCCTGCCGATGCGGCCGCGCGAATGAATTCCAGCGTGGCCGCGTCGAGTTCCGATCGGGCGTGCAGGAGCCCGCCCACGACGACCACGTAGTCGTATTCCTGGCGCGCATTCAACGACTCCCACGCCGGGATCTGGATCCCGCAACTCGCGCGAACGGGGGCGGCCATGTCGCCGAGGATCGTCCACGACAACCTGACCGGCCGGCTGTTATCGCCCTCGTCGGCCGCGAGCCGCAGCACGTCGATCATGCCCGAGAACGCCGTCAGCGTGAAATTCGGCAACAGGATGAAGCCGAACCGGATACGTGCCGGCGTGTCGGGTTCCGGCGGGCTTGCGACAGGCGTTGCATGAGTCATGATGACGCGCGGATCGTGCAACTGCTCGCGCAGATGCGAAACAAGGAACGCCGGCGCGATTCTCGGTGAATCGCGCCGGCCGGCCAACGTGGGCCGCAGACTCGGGCTGCGGGGCGGATCCGAGCCGCGAACGACGCGGCCCGGACCTCATCGTCCGGGCCGCGTCGAAAACATCGCGTTGCGCGGCGGTCGTCGGCGAAGGGCGCGACGCATTCGAAACGCGCGAAGCCCGATGCGACCGACTTGCCGGCCGCGGCAACCGCGCGCCCGCCTGCGCGCGACGCTTCGTCCTCAGGCCGACGACACGCCGCGGCGGTCGAGGCTCGACCGCGCATCGCGGCTGCGCTGGTTCAGCCGCCCGGCGACCAGCACGAACCCGGCGAGCACGCCGGTTGCCGCGACTTCCATCCGATGGCCGTCGAGGAACAGCATCGTGACGAGCGTCCCGCAGATGAACACGATGACTGCCCACGTGAGCCACGGGAACATCCACATCCGCAGCGTCAGCGCCGAACCGCTCACGTCGAGCATGCGGCGCATCCGCAGTTGCGACACCGCGATCACCAGATACACGAGCAGTGCGATCGCGCCGGATGACGCGATCAGCACGTTGAACACCTGCTCCGGCACCACGTAGTTCGCGATCACGGTCAGGAAGCCGAACGCGGTCGACGCGAGCACGGCCGCCCGCGGCGTGCCGGTCGAATCGGTGCGCTGCAGGAATGCCGGTGCGTCCTTGCGCTTCGCGAGCGAGAACAGCATCCGCGACGCCGTATACAGCGCCGAGTTCAGGCAGCTCGCGACCGACACCAGCACGATCACGTCGATGATCGCCTTCGCATGCGGGACGCCGAGCAGTTCCATCACGCGCTGGTAGGAGCCGTGCACCGGCAGCAGCGGATCGTTCCACGGCACGATCGCGGTGACGAACAGGATCGAGCCGAGATAGAACAGCGAGATGCGCCAGATCACCGAATTCGTCGCGCGCACGATCTGCCGCTCCGGATGCTCGGATTCGGCCGCGGCGATCGTCACGATCTCGGTGCCGACGAACGAGAACATCGTCATCAGCATGCCGGCGAACACCGCGCCGATCCCGTTCGGCATGAAGCCGCCGTGCGTGACCAGGTTCGAGAAGCCCGACGCGTGGCCGCCCGGCAGCAGCCCGAACACGGCCGCGCCGCCGATCGCGATGAACAGGGCGATCGCGACGACCTTGATCAGCGCGAACCAGAACTCGAATTCGCCGTAGTTCTTGACGGAGAAGAGGTTGGTGACCGTCAGCAGCAGCGTCACGCCGAGCGCGAAGATCCACGTTGCGATACTCGGGAACCATGCATTGAGAATGGTGGCCGCCGCCGTCGCCTCGATCGGGATCACCAGCACCCAGAACCACCAGTACAGCCAGCCGATCGTGAAGCCGGCCCAGTGGCCGATCGCGCGATCGGCATAGGTGGAGAACGAGCCGCTGTCCGGATGGGCGACGGCCATTTCGCCGAGCATGCGCATCACGAGGACGACGAGCGCGCCCGTCAGTGCATAGGCGATCAGTGCCGCCGGTCCAGCTGCCGCGATCGCGTGGCCGGAGCCGACGAACAAGCCTGCGCCGATCACGCCCGCGATCGACAGCATCGTGACGTGGCGCTGCTTCAGGCCTGTTGCCAGGCCCGTATGACTACCATTCATGTCGTCCTCCAATCCCTGTTTCCAGTGTCGGTTTGTTGTTCAATGAACTGCGCGTTGCAGGGAGGCGTCGCGACGCTTCGGCACGCTTTGGCCCGCCCGGCGACATGTATCTTCTCGGCACAAAACCATGCGATCTAGAAAATATCCGACCGCCACCCATAACAAATACGACGCGCTGTTGACCGGCAGCGACACTTTTCGCGTGCAAGGCCGATCGGCGAGGCGATGCGACAGTACAAAGGTAAATTGCGGTGCGCTATCGGTTATCGGCAAGCATTGGCGATATCGGGCATGGAGGGCGTGGAGCGACGCGTGAGTGGCGGCTTGCATCGACGAGCCGGGCCTTCGATGGCCGATGAAATTCGCACAAGCGCGTGATGGCGCGGAAGGACCTCATACCGAGGATCCGTCGTTTCGCGAGAGCGTGTCCCGCAAGCGGATCGCGCCTTTCGCGATCCTCGGGCGTGCGGTGACGATCGAAGGGGTGCCGACCGGTCTGGCCGGCTCGGCGATTCGTGCAGACAAGAAGCGCAGCCGATCGGCGGCTGTCGCAACAGGCGGGATGCGTCAGTGCATGTCGGCGAAGAGCGGTTGCTTGCCGTGGTTGCCGTCGATGATTTCCTCCGCGTAGCGAAGCGAAGCCCGGCGTGCTTCGCCCGCCGACTCGAACGGCGCGTGCTCGGGCAGCCGGAATGTTTCGCTGCGGGTCAGCGTGTCGGTGGTACCGCGCAGACAGATCTTCACGGCCGCGTCGAAGCCGGCGTCGTAGTTGTGCGTGTTGCCGTTCTGCGCCGGAACGTGCGGATATATCAGTGGATAGATTTCGAAGCCACGATAGAGATGCATGCTCATGATGAACTCCTGGGTTCGTTCGCGACAAATCGCGTGGACGAACGCGTCCGACCGGTATCACCGCTGCGCGGCGCGACGGGTAGGGTGAAAGGGCAGCAATGTGTGCGGATCAACGCGCAACGCAGCATGGGGGCAGACGGCGGGGCGAGCGGTCGGTGAAATGGCCGGTGCTCGGACGAATTCATCATACGCGCTTCGTATTGGATGTCCATCTTATTCTCGGCCGTGCCGGTGGTGCGCGCTGATCGGCCGCGCCGCGCGTCACGCGCATCGGGCACGACGAATAATTCGTCTGTACTCCGATATTGTTTGACGCGATTCGGACAATGCCGAACAAGCCGCGCGGCTTCACGGCTTCACGGCATCGCGACGGCCGCGCGCCTGCAAGACCTCGCGCAAGCGCCTATGATGCAGCGATCCGCCAGTCGCTGCCGGCCGCGATGCGTGCATGGCCCGCGAACGCCGAACGTTTTCCGCCGGAACCCTGACCATGCGCATCACCGACATCCGCGAGCAAGCGATCCCGGTTTCCCGTTATGCCGACCCGGCGATTCCGTCGGGCGGCCTGACGACGAGCGTCGTCGTGATCGTCACGGATGTCGTGCGTGACGGCCGCCCGGTGACGGGTTACGGCTACGCGTCGGTTGGCCGCCATGCGCAGGGCGGGCTGATCCGCGAACGGTTCGGGCCAAGGCTGCTGGCCGCCGCGGACACCATTGCCGACGACGCCGGCACGAACCTCGATCCGTTTCGCGCATGGCGTGCGATGATGGCAGGCGAGAAGCCCGGCGGTCACGGCGAACGCTGTGTTGCGGTCGGCGTGCTCGACATGGCGATCTGGGATGCCGCCGCGAAGATCGCGGGCCTGCCGCTCCATCGCTTTCTTGCCGGCCGGCTCGCGCGCGACGCCGCGGCCCGCGTGCGCGTCTACGCGGGCTGCGGCTACCGCTATCCGCACGACGATCTCGCGCGCCTGTCGGACGAGATGCGCCGCATTGCCGATCTCGGCTACACGCACGCGAAGATCAAGATCGGCCATCCCGATCTCGACCACGACAAAAGACGCATCGAAGCCGCCGCGGCCTGTCTTGCCGACAGCTCGCATCTCGCGGTCGACGCGATGAATCTGTACGACGCGGCGAGCGGCCGCGCAGCCGCTGCGATGCTGGCACCGTTCGCGCTCTGGTGGTTCGAGGATCTCTGCGATCCGCTCGACCTGCCGCTCCATGCGGACCTGACTGCGCAATACGTGCCGCCGGTAGCGGCCGGCGAGGCGCTGTTCTCGCTCGCGGAAGCGAAGCTGCTCGAACGCTACGGCGGCCTGCGCCCGGATCGCGATGTGCTCGTGTTCGACCCGGTGCATTGCTACGGCCTGCCGGGCTACCTGCAGATCGTCGACCATTTCGTGTCGAACGGCTGGCGGCGCGGTGCGTTCTGGCCGCACGGCGGTCATCTGTTTGCACTGCACGTCGTGGCGGCGCTCGGGCTCGGCGGTGCGGAGGTCAGTCCGTTCGCGTTCCGTCCGTTCGGCGGGCTGGCGGACGGCGAAACGGTCGACGCCGGCTGTGCGGCCGTGCCGCAGGCGCCAGGCATCGGCTTCGAGCTTCATGCCGACGCGTATCGCGCGTTTCGTACGGTAGCGGGCTGCTGAGCGGTGAAGCCGGCCACCGCGCCGCGCCACCCGGCCAGCCGGTAGCCGATCCAGATCGCGAGGTTCTTCACGTTGACGCCCGGCAGCGCCTGCGACAGCGCAAGACCGTTGAGGAAGGCTTCTTCATCGAGCCAGCGACGCTCGTGCACGAAGTCGCGCATCATGCGTCCGCTCAGCCCGCCGCCGAAGCTGGTCAGGCCGATCCGCGCGAAGGCGACGAACAGCGCGATGACACCGGGTGGCGGGGTATCGCCGTGGGGCGGCGCGGGCGCGATCGGGGCGGAGGGCGAACACATCGGGCGGACGGGACGCGGCGGGTGGGCAGTCGCCCATGTTAGCAAGCGGTACCTGTCGGCACGCTGACACCGAGCCGGCGACGATGTCGATGCAACGCCGCTGGTGCCGCCATCGAAGCCGTCGCGCGGCTATGCCCGCACGACCGTCACGCCCGCTGCCTCGATCGGCTCGGTCAGCGCCGCGTCGGTTTCCTGTTCGACCACGATGGCTTGCGCGAGCGCAAGCTCGCCGATCACGAACTGCGAAGCCGCGCGCAATTTGGATTGCGAAGCAAGGACGACCGTCTCGCCGGCGCGCCCGGCCAGGGCACGCTTGATCGCCGCTTCCTCGAAATCGCCGGTGCTCAGCCCCGCGACCGGATGAACGCCGGTCACGCCCATGAAATACAGGTCCGCGTGGATGCGCGAGATGCCTTCCATCGCCGCGGCGCCCACGGCCACGATCGAATGCTTGTACAACCGTCCGCCGATCAGGATCACGTCGATCGACGGATGCGCGGCCAGCGCGACGGCGACGCTCGGGCTGTGCGTGACGATCGTCGCGCGCAGGTCGGGCGGCAACTGGCCGACGAGCAGCGCCGACGTGGTGCCGCCGTCGACGATCGCGACCTGGCCGGGCGCGATCATCTGCGCGGCCCGGCGCGCGATGCGCCGCTTTTCCGCGGTTTCGAGCGTCTCGCGCTGCGCGAACGGCGCGACGGCGGGCGATGCCGGCAGCGCGCCGCCGTGCACGCGCTGCAGCAGGCCTTCGGCCGCCAGTTCACGCAGGTCGCGGCGGATCGTGTCTTCGGACACGCCGAATTGCACGCTCAGCTCGACGGCCAGCACCTGGCCGTCGCGGGCGAGCGTGTCGAGGATCGCTTTCTTGCGCTGGGTCGTCAGCATCGGATTTGCACGAAATTTCTTGAAATTGCACGAGTATGCACGTTACCATGAGCCTCGTCACATGTCGAATGGGGAAGCGCCATGACTGCAACGCGGGACCGCGTCCGCATCGTCGATACGACGGTGCTGTCCGATGACTGGTATGTGCTGAAGAAGGTGACGTTCGATTTTCTGCGCCGCGACGGCACGTGGCAGCGCCTGAGCCGCGAAACCTACGACCGCGGCAACGGCGCGACCATCCTGCTGCGCAACGCGGCGACGGGCGACGTGCTGCTCACGCGGCAGTTCCGGATGCCGGCGTTCGTCAACGGACACGACGGGATGCTGCTCGAAGCCGCCGCGGGCCTGCTCGACGACGCGACGCCCGACGCACGCATTCGCGCGGAAGCCGAAGAGGAGACCGGCTATCGCGTGCGCGGCGTGCGCAAGGTGTTCGAGGCGTTCATGAGCCCGGGCTCGGTGACGGAGAAGCTGCATTTCTTCGTCGGCGAATACGATGCGTCGCTGCGTACGGGCGACGGCGGCGGCATCGCGGAGGAGGGCGAGGATCTCGAGGTCGTCGAGATGCCGCTCGCCGCGGCGCTGGATGCCGTCGAGCGCGGCGAGATCGTCGACGCGAAGACGATCATGCTGCTGCAGTACGTCGCGCTAAGGGAACCCGCGGGTATGCGCGCCGCGACTGCATGATGCCGCGGCGCGGTGCTCGAACGGGCGTATGATCGCGCGACGCCCTTCGCGCACCGTTCGACGCCACCGCCGCTTCATCATGCCGCCTTCCGATTCCTCCGATTCCTCCGATTCCACCGGTTCCAGCGCCGCCGGCGCGCAACTGCCGGCCCATCTGGTCGCGTCCGCCGTCGAGGCACTCGCGCGCGCCGATGCGCTGCTGGTGACGGCCGGCGCCGGCATCGGCGTCGATTCGGGGCTGCCCGATTTCCGCGGCACGGACGGCTTCTGGCGCGCGTATCCGGCGCTGCGCCACGAGCGCTTCGAATTCCACGAAATCGCGTCGCCGCAGGCGTTCCGCGCGCATCCGCAGCTCGCGTGGGGCTTCTACGGACACCGTCTCGAACGCTACCGGCAGGCGTTGCCGCACGCGGGCTTCGCGATCCTGCGGCGCTGGATGGACGCGATGCCGAACGGCGGCTTCGTGCTGACGAGCAATGTCGACGGCCAGTTCCAGAAGGCCGGTTTCGATCCGGCGCGCGTCGTCGAGATTCACGGTTCGATTCATTCGATGCAGTGCCTGCGACCCTGCTCGGACGACACGTGGGACGCCGCGCCGTTCACGCCCGACGTCGATGCCGCCGCGTGCCGGCTGGTCGGCGAACTGCCGCGCTGCCCGCGGTGCGGCGGCCTGGCGCGGCCGAACATCCTGATGTTCGGCGACCATGGCTGGCTCGGCGAACGCTACGACGCGCAGGAGCGGGCGCTGCAGGACTGGATCGCGCAGGCAGGATGGGTGACCGTCGTCGAGATCGGCGCGGGCACCGCGATTCCGACCGTGCGGCTGCTGAGCGAACGGCTCGGGGCCGACGTGATCCGCATCAACGCACGCGAGGCCCATGCGCGCCGCACGGACGTGATCGGGCTGAAAGGCGGCGCGCTCGCGACGCTCGTCGCGCTCGACCGCGCGTGGCGCGGCGGCTGAGCGGCGCGGGACGAATCTTGCGGCGGAGGCTGCCGCCGCGCGGTTACGGTTGCGCGACGAGTGCCTGGACGAGCGCCGGCGCGTTCGGCGAGCCGAGCCCCGTCACATAGTCGTAGCTGCCCGCTGCGTTGCAGACGCTGCCGCAATTGCCGTTGGATCCGGTCGTCACGTCGTGGTAGTCGCTGCCGTAGGCGCTTTTCCCGACCGTATAGAGCGTGTCGTAGGTGCCGCTCAGCGCATGCTTGCCGGCGGCCGCGCGCAGCGAATTCGCGATCGCGACGAGCGCCGACCATTGCGGCGCGCCCGCGCTCGTGCCGCCGACCTGGAACCAGCCGGCCTGCCCCTGATAGGTGACCGAGTCGTACACCGCGAAACCGCTGGACGGGTTCGCGTCGTAGCTGACGTCGGGCACGCCGCGCTTGCCGGCCACCGGAATCGGCCAGCCGGCCTGTCCGGCCGGCTCGGCCTCGACGGTGCTCACGCCGCCGCCGCTGCCGCTCCAGGCTGCTTCGCCGACGTAGCTGCCGGACGCATCGGTGGACAAGGTCGTGCCGCCCACCGCCACCACGCGAGGCGATGCGGCCGGGTACTCGGTGCCGGCGCCGCTGTCGCCGGACGACGCGACGAACGTGACGCCCGGCACGTTGAAATGGCTGTCGAAGCCGGCTTCACTGCTGAATTCGTTGCCGCCGAAACTCATCGACACGACCGACGCGCCGCGCTTGACCGCAACGTCGACTGCGGCCATCAGGTCGTTGAAGCTGGCCGACGCGGCCTCGACGAGCACGATCTTCGCTTTCGGCGCGATCGCGTGCACCCATTCGACGTCGAGCGATATCTCGAGCGACCAGCCCGCATCGGTCCTGGGCCGCGGGCCCCGCGCATACACCTTGGTGAAGCAGCCGTTCGCCGTGGTGCAGGCGGGCAGCGAAAACGCATTGCTGAACACGCCGAGATCGGCCTCGATCTTCGGGTCGTCGTATGCGTCGACGATCGCGACGATCATACCGTCGCCCTGGTTGGCGATCGTGTCGAACCCGTATGCATGTCGTGCGAGCGCGGGCGTGAGGCCGGCTACCGCGGCCGTGCTCGCGCGCGGCTTGGTATGGAACGGCGGGCGCGCGAATCCTTTCGGCGCGCGGTTGCCTTCGACATAGGACGGTGGTCCATTGTCCTCGGCGAGCGCGATGCTCGATGCGAGCAGCGACGCGCACAGCGCCGGAATCAACATGGATGACAGGCGGATATTGTTCATTTTCTGAATCTCCATGTCGATGGAGTAGGGTGGCCAAATGATTTTACGGAATCGGCAATGCCGATTGCATCAAATATCGGCCGAATTCGGGAAAGTCTGATAAGGGAAAGTACGCGGAATGGCCGTGAGACAAGGCGTCCAAGGGATTGCTGCGAGCCGGATAAAATAATCCCCGGGATTCCAAAATCTGACAAATAATCGATCCATTCATGATGGATTTGTAATGTCCTGAGTAATGCTCCGGAAAATATCGATTGCGCGATGCGCGCGGGAATAATCGAATGCATGGTGCCGGCGCGACGCGTTCCGGCGCACGCCGGCCCGGTTCGCCGGCATTGCCGTCGCGGTGCGATTCCGCATACAGTTCGGCGTAGGCCGCACCCGCCATGCGGCGCCGTCAGCGAGGAGTTCCCTTGTTCTATTCGATCGTCGCGATCTTCGTCGGCGCGGGGCTCGGCGCGTTGCTGCGCTGGTTCCTGAGCCTTGCGCTCAACGCGTACTTTCCCGCCGTGCCGCTCGGCACGCTCGCCGCGAACCTGATCGGCGGCTACGTGATCGGCGTGGCCGCCGTCGCATTCACCACGCGCGTCGGGCTGCCGCCCGAGTGGCGGCTGTTCGTGATCACGGGCTTTCTCGGCGGCCTCACGACGTTCTCGACCTATTCGGTCGAAGTGATGACGCACGCGGTGCAGGGCGAATTCGGATGGGCGTTCGCGGTGGCTGCCCTACACTTGACTGGTTCGTTCACGCTGACGGCGCTCGGCATGTGGACCGCGCACGCGTGGTTCGCGGCGGCCTGAGCGCGCCGGCACCGGGAGGAGGCGATGGACAGGGTCTTCTTGCGCTTCTACGTGCACGAGCAGCACCGGCTGCACTGGAAGCCGCTGTGGGAGTGGCTGCTCGAGGAAGCGAACCGGATGGGGGTCGCGGGCGGCTCCGCGTTTCGCGCGATGGCCGGCTTCGGCCAGCATCGCGTGCTGCACGAGGACCGCTTTTTCGAACTGCAGGGTTCGCTGGCGATCGAGGTCGAGTTCATCGTCACCGAGGACGAGGCGCAGCGACTGCTCGAGCGGCTGTCGCGCGAGAAAGTGCGCGTGTGCTACGCGATGATTCCGGCGCGCTTCGGCGTGATCGACACGCTCGGGGCGCCGCCGGCGCAGGGGCCGGCAGCGTAGCGCAACGCGTCAGATGCCGAACATCGTCAGCGACACGGCGGCGCGCGTGACGATCATCAGCAGCACCTGGACGATCACGAACAGCAGGATCGGCGACAGGTCGATGCCGCCGAGGTTCGGGATCACGCGGCGCAGCGGGTTCAGGAACGGGGCGGTGAGCTGGTAGAGGATCGGCATCGCCGGCGAGCGCGGGTTGAGCCACGACAGCAGCGCCATCAGGATCGTCATCCAGATCACGAGATTCAGCGCCCACTTCACGACGGTGAGCAGCGCGACCACGACGAGCGTCGCGATCACCGAGGCCGGATCGAAGCCGGCCATCACGACCATCAGCACCACGTAGACGAGCGCGGTGAGCAGCGCGGCGACGACGCTCGCCCAGTCGATGCCGCGCACGCCCGCGATCACGCGGCGCAGCGGCAGCACGAGCCAGTTGGTCGCCTGCAGCACGGCCTGCGTGACGGGGTTGTACGGCGGCACGCGGACGGCCTGCATCCAGACGCGCAGGATCAGCGCGGCGCCGAACAGCGTGAAGAGGGTATTGAGCAGAAAACGGGCGATCTCGCCGAACATCGTTGGCATCCTTTTTATACAGTCGAGTAGCGTGCGGCCGCCAACGCCGGATGGCGGCGCATCGGCCGACACCTTATCACGCCTCGTCTCGCGGCGGGGAGGGGTGCCCGGTCGTGCGCGCGAGCGACGTTTCGACGGCCTGCGCGAGCGCCGGCAGCGCGGCCGGCGGCGCCGCGCGCTTCGCCGCGAGCGCGACCGCGCGGCGGGTCATCAGTGCATACAGCGTCGCGTGATCGCCGCCGCGCGCCTCGAGCAGCGCGAGCTGGCGCTCGACGATGCCGGTGTCGCCGCGCGACACCGGGCCTGCCAGTGCGTTCGCGAGACCCTTGTCGCGCGCGGTCTCGATCGTGCCGGCGAGCATCGGCAGCAGCGCGCGCAGCGCGGCTTCCTCGTCGAAGCCGAGGCCGCGCCACAGCTCGACCGCTTCCGACAGCCCGCATAGCGCGAAGCTCGCCGCGTAATGCGCGGCCGCGTGATAGAGCATCCGGCCGCCGGCCGGAATCGACAGCGGATGGCAGCCGAGTGCGGCGGCAAGCCGCAGCAGCGTCGCGTGCAGCGCGCCGTCGGCTTCGAGCGTGACCGAGCAGCCGTCGATGCGGGCGAGATCGGCGTCGGTGCCGCCGAACAGGTAGAGCGGATGGAAGCCGCCGGTCGCCGCGCCTTGCCGTCTTGCCGGTTCGAGCAGTTCGACCGCCGATGCGCCGCTGCAGTGAACGAGCGCCTGCCCCGCCGCGCGCGCCGCGTCGAACCGCAGCGCCGCGGCGCTCGACGCGAGATGGTCGTCGGGCACGGTCAGGAAGATCAGGTCGGCGGCATCGACGACCTGCTGCGACGTGTCGACTGCCCGGCAGCCGTCGATGCGCGCGGCGAGTGCGGCGGCCGATTCCGTCGTGCGGCTCGCGATCGCGACGACCGGAAAGCCGGCCGCCGCGAAACGCCGGGCGACGCAGCGCGCCAGGCGGCCGGCGCCGATGAAGCCGAGGCGGGGAGTGTCGGGGAGGGGCATGGCGGGTCACGAAGCGAAAACGGAGCAGCCGCCAGTATCGCAGGAATGACGGGGCGGCCGCGGATGGACGGTGCCGGGCGGGGACGACCTCGACGGCGGCGTTCGATGCGGGCAACCGGTCAATTCGCGCAGCGGATTCGCGGCCCGATGACGACCGTCGAATCCGGCCCCGAATCGCGCGGGGGCCGCGTCCCTCTTGAATTGTCGGCGTCTTGTCTCGAATTTGTAATCGTTCATTACGGAGGCGTGCACGCCATGCTTGCCGGATCCGGTAAGACTGACCGGCCGGTGCGTCGCGATTTTGCTGGTCGGACGGAATCGCGCGATCCGCAAGGGGGATCGCGAGGCCGGGCAGCCCTGCCGCACGGTGGCTGCAGCCGGGTGGAATTGCAATTTGCAACAAATGCGCAATACGCGCGGGGCGGGTTTTCGCTACATTGCTTGCATGCGACGTGCATGCCCGCCGTTGCCGACAGGAGCGCACAAATTACCGCTCCAGCAGGAGAATCGAAGTGAAAAAGCTCATTCCGTTCATCGCCGCCGCTGCGCTGGGCCTGGGTGCCGCGAGCGCCGCGCAGGCTCACGTGTCGATCGGGGTCGGCATCGGCGTCCCGGTCGCACCTGCGTATCCCGTGTATGCGGCGCCGCCGCCCGTGTACTACGCACCGCCGCCCCCGCCCGTGTATTACGCGCCGGCGCCGGCCTACTATGCGCCGCCCGCCGTGGTCGTCGGCGGCTATGGTGGCTACTACGGTCGTCCGTACTGGCGTCATGGTTACGGCGGCTGGGGTCACCATGGCTGGCGTCGTTGACGCATTCCGCGCGGCGGCCTGACCGCGCGCGGCAAAACGGCGCAACGTCCCTCGCGGGGCGTTGCGCCGTTGTTCATTTGGGGCGCGGCTCGGCGCGCGACGGTCACACCGCGTGGACGATCAGGTCGCGATAGCCGCCGACGATCACGCTGTACGAGAAATACGCGAACAGCAGCGCCGACGCGACATGGCACACGCGCATCAGCCCCGCGCCCGCGCGCTTGCGGCCCTGGCTCGCGAGCGTGCACATGAAGAGCGTCCACGCGAGGCCGCCGAGGAAGAATCCGGACAGGAACACCGATGCCGTCGCCGGCGTGGTCGCGCCGGCTTTCGCGATCAGCGCGCCACCGACCGCCGCGAACCACAGGATCGCGCTCGGCGACGACATCGCGAGCAGCATCCCGCGCATGAAGCTGCGCCGCGCGCTGGCCCGCGGCTGCGGCGTGTCGTCCACAGCGGCATCATCGGCGCCGCCGGCCGGGGCGAGCGCTTCGCGTGCCATCTTCCACGTGAGGAACAGCAGCACCGCACCGCCGCCGATCCAGACGATCCAGCGCACGGCCTCGAACTGCAGCAGCACGGCCATGCCCGCGAGCGCGAGCGCCGCGTAGACGAGATCGCCGACGCACGAGCCGATGCCGAGCCAGAAGCCCGGCCGGAAGCCGTGCGACAGCGTCAGCGACAGCATCGCGACGTTGACGAGGCCGATGTCGAGACACAGCGACAGCGACAGGAAGAATCCGTCGGACAGCATCGAGGCGGGAGGAAAGCTCATCGTCGTGCCTGCCGGGTGCGTTCAACGCGCGGACTCACAGGCCGATCTCCTGCCAGAGCCGGTCGACGCGCGCCTTCACGGCGGCGTCCATCTCGATCGGGCGGCCCCATTCGCGGTTCGTCTCGCCGGGCCACTTGTTGGTCGCGTCGAGCCCCATCTTCGAGCCGAGGCCCGGGACGGGCGACGCGAAGTCGAGATAGTCGATCGGCGTGCTGTCGACCATCACGGTGTCGCGCACGGGGTCGACGCGCGTCGTGATCGCCCAGATCACCTCATTCCAGTCGCGGATGTTCACGTCCTCGTCGACGACCACGATGAACTTCGTATACATGAACTGCCGCAGGAAGCTCCACACGCCGAACATCACGCGCTTCGCATGGCCCGCATAGCTCTTCTTCATCTGGACGATGGCCATCCGGTAGCTGCAGCCTTCCGGCGGAAGGTAGAAGTCGGTGATCTCGGTGAACTGCTTCTGCAGCAGCGGCACGAACACCTCGTTGAGCGCGACGCCGAGCACGGCCGGCTCGTCGGGCGGCTTGCCCGTATAGGTCGAGTGATAGATCGCGTCGCGGCGCATCGTGATGCGCTCGACGGTGAACACCGGAAACCACTCCTGCTCGTTGTAGTAGCCGGTGTGGTCGCCGTACGGGCCTTCGAGCGCGTGCTCGTACGCGGCGGCCGCGTTGCCGGCCGGACGCGGCGGTGCGCCGGCGGCGGCAGGGGCGGGCGTGCCTTCCTGCGGATGGATGAAGCCTTCGAGCACGATTTCCGCGCGGGCGGGGACCTGCAGCGTGTCGACGCCGGGCGTCAGGCACTTCGCGAGCTCGGTGCGGCTGCCGCGCAGCAGGCCGGCGAACTGGTATTCGGACAGCGAATCGGGCACGGGCGTCACCGCGCCGAGCGTCGTGGCCGGATCCGCGCCGAGCACGACCGCGACCGGATACGGCTTGCCGGGGTTCTTCAGCGCGAATTCGCGGAAGTCCAGCGCACCGCCGCGATGCGCGAGCCAGCGCATGATCAGCTTGTTGCGGCCGATCAGCTGCTGACGGTAGATGCCGAGGTTCTGGCGCGGCTTGTTCGGCCCGCGCGTGACCGTGAGGCCCCACGTGACGAGCGGCCCCGCGTCGCCGGGCCAGCAGGTCTGGATCGGCAGCTTGTGCAGATCGACGTCGGCGCCTTCCCAGACGATCTCCTGGCACGGCGGCGACGATACCGATTTCGGCGCCATGTCCCACACGGCCTTCGCGAGCGACAGCAGCTTGCCGGCGTCCTTGAGGCTCTTCGGCGGATCCGGCTCCTTCAGCGCGGACAGCAGCCGCCCGAGCTCGCGCAGCGAGCCCAGCGCGGCCTCGTCGCCTGCATCGACGCCCATCCCGAGCGCGACGCGGCGCGGCGTGCCGAACAGGTTGCCGAGTACCGGGAACGCATTGCCGGGCGGCGCGTTGAACAGCAGCGCCGGGCCGCCCGCGCGCAACACACGGTCGCACAGCTCGGTCATTTCGAGCACGGGCGACACGGGTTGCGTGACGCGCCGCAGTTCGCCGAGCGCCTCGAGGCGCTGGATGAAATCACGTAAGTCTTTGTATTTCATGAAGAAGGTCCGGGCCGCCCGCGGGGCGGGCAGCGATGGGCGGGCGCAGCGGCTGGCTGCGGCCCCGAATCGACCGACGATTTTACCCGGGCCGCCGCGCGCACGCCCGGCACAGAAAAAAGTCGATCACGCGCGGAGCCCCTGCGGCAGAGGGCTCGCGATCTGAAGGGCGACTCAAAATTACTTTTTGTTATAATTTGGAGGTTTTATAGTGTTGACGATCTATAAAACCCTGCTAGAATCCGCTCACATTGGCTGCAGGGTAAAAGGCTTCGAGCCGCCAATCACCGATCTTTGACGCAGCGCGTCACCGTCCGCCGAAACCTGCACGGCGTATTCGACGGCCTTTGTCGTAGTCCCAGCCAGCGCCACCAGACGCTGGTTTTTTGCGTGGGTGCCACCGCGTATGCCCGCCTCGCCCAGTGTGCGAAGGTGCCGGCCTTCTTACACCGTGGCCTCGAACGGTACTTATACCGTTTCCCCGATGCTTGCGCGTCCCAACCAAGGCGTGCGGCGTCGTGATTCCGCGGCGCGTTTTCTGTCTCGCCATCGAGCTGAGCGAGCCGCACGAGTCATGTTCATGGGAGATGATCTGAATGAACGCTTGGTTATCGTGGCGTCCCAGTGAGCAGCATGCGCAGTTCGTGCGCAACATGCTGCGTCGCGGGACGCGTGTCAGTCACCACCTTTTCAGCGTTGTCGGCTGTTGCGCTGTCGCGGTCGCGCTTGCCCTGTGGCTGCTGCCGACCGTGCGCGGGAACCTCGCCGCGAAGCTGATGCCGGTCGTATCCGCGGCCGTGCAGGCCGGTCCGGCCCGTCTGCTGACCGGTCATCCGCTGCCGAACTTCGCGCCTGCCGGCGCGCAGCCGCAGCAGGAAGACGCCCCCGAAACGGACGCGCTCGCCGTCGGTCTCGACGTCGCGCCGGAAACCGCCGCGCAGAACGATGCGTCCGATCCGGCTCGCAACGGCCCGTCGCCCGTCGCGCTCGCGAAACTGATCCCGACCCAGCGGGTCCCGGCCGATGCGCGCGACGATCGTGCGCTCGCGTCGAACCGCGGACAGGCGCTCGTCGCCACCTACCTGTCGCGCCGTTACCGGGTCGCGCAGGAGCCGGTCGGCCAGCTCGTCAAGGCTGCGTTCCAGACCGGCCACGACGTCGGCCTCGATCCGCTGCTGCTGCTGTCCGTGATGGCGATCGAATCGGGCTTCAACCCGTACGCGGAAAGCGGCGTCGGCGCGCAAGGCCTGATGCAGGTCATGTCGAAGGTCCATTCCGACAAGTTCGAGTATTTCGGCGGTACCGATACTGCGCTGCAACCGCTCGCGAACCTGCAGGTCGGCGCGCTGGTGCTGAAGGACTGCATCGCCCGCGGCGGCTCGCTCGCGAACGGCCTGCGCCTGTACAACGGCTCGACCAATCCGGACGACACCGTCTACGGCTCGAAGGTCATGGCCGAGCGCGGCCGTCTGCGCGACGTCGCGCGTGGCCGCAGCGTGCCGACCAACGCGCCGCAGGCGCCGGCCCAGCCGTCGAAGCCGATCGTGACCGCGGCCGTGACGGCAGCGGCAGGCGGCGCGAAGCGCGTGCACGCGACGCTCGACGCCGCGCAACCGATCACCGCGAAGGCCGCTGCCGCGCCGAAGGGCGCCCCGCAGGACGACGCGAGCGTCGACACCGCGAAGCCGTCGCACGGCGACCACTCGGAACTCGGCGCGTAACGCCACGCCGCGCCGGCCGGACCCAAGCAAAAGGCACCCGATTTCGGGTGCCTTTTCTTATTGCGCGGACGGAAACGGCCTGGCACGCCGGCCGGGAAGGCCGGCCGCGCGTCAGTGCTGGCCGAACAGCGTCGCGAGCCGCTCGACGGCCTCTTCGAGGCGCGTGTAAGCGGTCGCATAGGACAGCCGGATATAGTCGCGCGGCGCATGGACGCCGAAATCCATGCCCGGCACCAGCACGACGCCTGCGTCGTGCAGCATCGCCTGCGTGAGCGCCGCGCTGTCGCCGGCCGCCGGATGGGCGACGCCGCCGCAGTGCGCATACACGTAGAACGCGCCGTCCGGCATTACGGGTACCGTGAAGCCGAGCCGTTCGAGCGCCGGCGCGATGAAGTCGCGGCGACGCTTGAATTCGAGGCGGCGCGCTTCGTAGATGTCGAGCGCCGCCGGTTCGAAGCATGCGAGCGCCGCGTGCTGCGCGAGCGCGGACGGGCAGATGAACAGGTTCTGCGACAGCTTTTCGAAGGTGCCGACGAGCGCGGGCGGCACGACCAGCCAGCCGAGTCGCCAGCCGGTCATGCTGAAGTACTTCGAGAAGCTGTTCACGGTGACGACATCGTCGCCGAACGACAGCGCCGACACGGGCGCCGCGTCGTAGCTGAGCCCCTGGTAGATCTCGTCGACGATCGTGAAGCCGCCGCGCGCGCGCACGGCTTCGACGATCCGCCTCAGCTCGTCCGGCTCGAGCGACGTACCGGTCGGGTTCGACGGCGACGCGAGCAGCACGCCGCGCGTGCGGCTGCCCCAGCGCGTGCGGACATCGTCCGCGGTGAGCTGGAAGCGGGCTTCCGGGCCGCTTGGCACGAGCACCGGGCGGCCTTCGGCCGCCGCGACGAAGTGCCGGTTGCACGGATACGACGGGTCGGGCATCAGCACCTCGTCGTCGCGGCCGACGAGCGCGAGGCATGCGAGCAGCAGCGCGGCCGATGCGCCGGCCGTGACGACGATCCGCTCGGGGCTGATCGTGAGGCCGTAGGCGCGCGCATAGTGCGCGGCGATCGCTTCGCGCAGCGGCGCGATGCCAAGCGCGCTCGTGTACTGCGTGACGCCGCGGCGCAACGCGGCCGCGGCCGCTTCCACGACGGGCTCCGGCGCGGTGAAATCTGGTTCTCCGATGCCCATGTGGATAACATCGCGCCCGGAGGACTCGAGCCGCTGTGCCTCCTTCATCAGTTCCATCACGTAGAAGGGCTGGATCGCGTCGACGCGTGCGGCGAGCGTGACGAGCGAATCGGCGGTGGTATTCATCGGTCGGGCGGGGCGGGGAAGGGGAGGGAGAAGGAAAAACGGGCGCTTGCGCGCCCGTGTACAAACGGAATCAGCCGTTGCGGCGCGCCTGCGTTTCGGCGGGGCGCAGCTTCGCGGCGAGCTTGTCGAGCACGCCGTTGACGTACTTGTAGCCGTCGGAGCCGCCGAACGTCTTCGCGAGTTCGACCGCTTCGTTGATGATCACGCGGTACGGCGTTTCGACATGATGCGTGAGCTCGAACGTCGCGATCAGCAGCACGGCGCGTTCGACCGGCGACAGCTGGTCGACCGGACGGTCCAGCGACGGCGTGAGCGCTTCGACGAGCGTCGCATGCTCGCGAATCACGCCGTGCAGGATCGCGTCGAGCAACTCCTTGTCGGCCTTGTCGTACCCGAGCGCGCCGCGCAGTTGCGCGTCGATCTCGCCGGAGGCCGCGTTCGACAGCAGCCACTGATACAGGCCCTGCGTCGCCAGCTCGCGCGATTGTCGGCGGGCGCTCTTCTTCATGCGCGCTCCTCTTCGTCGTCTTCGTCTTCTTCTTCGTCTTCTTCGTCGTCGCCGAGCTGGTCGAGCGCCATCGTCAGGTTCGCCATCTCGACCGCGACGCGTGCGGCGTCACGACCCTTTTCGGTCATGCGCGCGACGGCTTGCTCGTCGTTTTCGGTCGTCAGGACCGCGTTGGCGATCGGCAGGTTGAAGTCGAGGCCGATGCGGGTGATGCCCGCGCCGCTTTCGTTCGACACGAGTTCGAAGTGGTACGTCTCGCCGCGGATCACCGCGCCGAGCGCGATCAGTGCGTCGAACTGGCCGCTTTCCGCGAGCTTCTGCAGCGCGAGCGGGATTTCCAGCGCGCCGGGCACCGACACGAGCAGCACGTCTTCACCGGAGACGCCGAGGCGCTCGAGTTCTTCGACGCATGCATCGGCGAGGCCGTTGCAGACGGGTTCGTTGAAGCGGGATTGCACGATGCCGATACGCAGGCCGTCGCCTTCGAGATTCGGTTGGTATTGTCCGATTTCCATGATCTGGTCCGTGGTTTGGATGAACGGTTATAGGGCGAAAGCGCCGTGGCGGGTTACGCGTTGGACGCCGGGCAGGACTTGGCTTCGCCGCCGGGCATCGGAATGAAGCCCGTGACTTCGAGGCCGTAGCCGGACATGCTGCCCAGCTTGCGCGGATTCGACAGCACCTGCATCTTGGCGACGCCGACATCGCGCAGGATCTGCGCGCCGATGCCGAACGTCTTGAAATCGACCGGCCGGCGCTTCAGCGCAGCGGCCCTTTCTTCCTCGTCGAACGCCTTGAAGACGTCGATCAGATGTTCCTTCGTGTCGCCGCAGTTGAGCAGCACGATCACGCCGAGGTCGCGTTGCGCGATGTCGCGCATCGCCGCGTCGAGCGTCCACGAGTGCGTCGAGATGCCCGTCTCGAGCAGGTCGAGGACCGACAGCGGCTCGTGCACGCGCACGGGCGTATCGACGTCGGGCGACGGCGTGCCGCGCACCAGCGCGATGTGCGGCGAGCCGCTCGGCTGGTCGCGGTACAGCACGGCGCGGAACGTGCCGTGCGCGGTCTGCATCGTGCGCTCGGCGATCCGCTCGATGATCGATTCGGTGCGGCTGCGGTACTGGATCAGGTCGGCGATCGTGCCGATCTTCAGGCCGTGTTCCTTCGCGAACTCGAGCAGGTCGGGCAGGCGCGCCATCGTGCCGTCGTCCTTGATGACCTCGCAGATCACCGCGGCCGGCGTGAGCCCGGCGAGCGCGGTGAAGTCGCAGCCGGCCTCGGTGTGGCCGGCGCGCACGAGCACGCCGCCCGGCTGCGCCATGATCGGGAACACGTGGCCCGGCTGCACGATGTGCTCGGGGCGGACGTCGTGCGCGACCGCCGTGGCGATCGTGTGCGCGCGGTCGGCGGCCGAGATGCCGGTCGTCACGCCTTCGGCCGCTTCGATGCTGACCGTGAACGCGGTGCCGTACTGGGTGCCGTTGCGGTAGGTCATCAGCGGCAGGTGCAGCTGCTTGCAGCGTTCCTGCGTCAACGTCAGACAAATCAGGCCGCGGCCGTACCTGGCCATGAAGTTGATCGCTTCCGGCGTGACGAATTCGGCGGCGATCACGAGGTCGCCTTCGTTTTCGCGGTCTTCTTCGTCGACCAGGATCACCATCCGGCCGGCTTTCAACTCCGCGATGATGTCGAGCGTGGAGGCGAGCGTCATAAGGGGGCGAGAAAGAGGAAAGTGCGTATTTTACGCCAGCCGGACGGCGTTTCGGCTGGCACCGGCTGTGCGCGGCCGGCGAGCGCGCCGGAAAGCGGTGCGACCGGCCTGCGAGGCGGGCCTGCACGGGCCGCCGCGGCACGCCCGAGGACGGGCGGCAGCAGGTCGGCCCGGGCGCGGCCGTGCGTCACGCGTGCTCGTTGCGGCCGCCGAGGTAGTCGAGCTTGCCGAGTTCGACGCCGCTGTGGCGCAGGATGTCGTACGCGGTCGTCACGTGGAAGAAGAAGTTGGGCAGCACGAAGTTCAGCAGGTACGACTGCCCGGTGAACTCGATCGGGCCGACCCGCATTTTCAGTACGACCTGGCGCGCTTCGCTGCCGTCGATCTGCGCGGCCTCGAAGCTCTTCAGATAGTCGATCGTCTTCTGGATGCGTGCATGCAGTTCGTCGAACGTCTGCTCGACGTCCGGATAGCTCGGGATGTCGACGCCGGCGAGCCGCGCGGCGCAGCCCTTGGCCGTGTCGGTCGCGATGTACACCTGGCGGACGAGCGGCAGCATGTCCGGATAGAGGCGCGCGCCGATGAACACCGACGGGTCGATCTGCTTCTCGGCCGCATGCGCCTGCGCCTTGCCGAGGATGTGCTGCAGGTTGGTGAGGCCGCGGATCAGGACGGGCAGCGAAGCCTGGTACATCGAGATGGACATGGAACGACTCCTGGAGGAAAAGGGGCAGCCGGTACGCGGCGCACCGTGCGTCGCGGCGCCGAATCCGCTGCCGTTGCATCTTAGCGCGACGGGATGACTCGTGCGCGTCGTTGGCCGTCAGGCCAGGTGTCGGGCCGAACCGCCGGCCGCCATTCCATGTCCGGGGGCGCAGCCGCCCGCTCAGTCCTGATGCACGCCCTGCGATGCCGACAGCATTCGCTCGACATACCGCGCGATCATGTCGACTTCGAGGTTGAGCTGGTCGCCGGCCTTCACGTGACGCAGCGTCGTGACCTCGACCGTATGCGGAATCAGGTTGATCGAGAATTCGCAGCCGTCCGCGCGATCGTCGACCGTGTTCACGGTCAGGCTCACGCCGTTGACCGTGATCGAGCCCTTGTACGCAAGGTAGCGGCCGAGCTCGCGCGGCGCGACGATCCGCAGCTCGTGCGATTCGCCGACCGGCGCGAAGCGCGTCACGGTGCCGAGGCCGTCGACATGGCCCGACACGATGTGCCCGCCGAGGCGGTCGTGCGCGCGCAGCGCCTTCTCGAGGTTCACTTCGCCGGGTTGCCCGAGGCCGACCGTGCGGTTCAGGCTTTCGCGCGACACGTCGACGTCGAATCCGGTTTCGGTCTTTTCGATGACCGTCATGCACGCGCCCTGGATCGCGATGCTGTCGCCGAGCGCGACATCGGCCAGGTCGAGCCCGCCGGCCTGCACGGTCAGCCGCACGCCCGCGTCGGGCGACGCGCCGAGCGGGTTGATCGACTCGATGCGGCCGACGGCCGCGACAATTCCGGTAAACATCGTGACGGCTCCGTTCAGTGGGGGGCGGGGGGCGGCGCGACACGCGCCAGGATCCGCAAGTCGTCGCCGATCCGCTCGACGCTGTGGAATGCGAGCCGCGTGCGGGCGTCGAGGCTGGCCGGTGCGGCAAGATCGAACATCGCGGCCGCGTCGCTGCCGAGCAGGCTCGGCGCGAGATAGACCAGCAGCTCGTCGACGCACTGCTCGCGCAGCAGCGAGCCGTTCAGCTTGTGGCCGGCCTCGACGTGCAGCTCGTTGACGCCGCGCGCGCCGAGCGCCGCCAGCATCGCGGGCAGGTCCACCTTGCCGTGCGCATTCGCGAGCGGCACGATTTCCGCGCCGCGCGACTTCAGCACGTTCGCGCGCACTTCACCGGCGGCATCGAGCCGGCCGCAGAAGATCAAGAGCGGAGCGCCTTCGAGCAGGCGCGCATCGAGCGGCAGGTCGAGGCGGCTGTCGACCAGCACGCGCTGCGGCTGGCGCGGCGTGTCGATGCCGCGCACGGTCAGCAGCGGGTTGTCCTCGCGCACGGTGCCGATGCCGGTAAGGATCGCGCACGCGCGCGCGCGCCATGCGTGGCCGTCGAGGCGCGCGGCCTCGCCGGTGATCCACTGGCTTTCGCCGGACGGCAGCGCAGTGCGTGCATCGAGCGACGCGGCCGTCTTCATCCGTACCCACGGGCGGCCGCGCGTCATCCGCGACACGAAGCCGATGTTCAGTTCGCCCGCCTCGTTCGCGAGCAGCCCGCAGCGCACGTCGATGCCCGCGTCGCGCAGCATCCCGAGGCCGCGCCCCGACACCTGCGGGTTCGGGTCTTCCATCGCCGCGACGACCTTCGCGACGCGCGCGTCGATCAGCGCGTTCGCGCACGGCGGCGTGCGGCCGAAGTGGCTGCACGGCTCGAGCGTCACGTACACGGTGGAGCCGGCGACGTCGTGGCCGCGCGCACGCGCGTCCTTCAGCGCCTGCACTTCCGCGTGATCCTGGCCGGCCGGCTGCGTGAAGCCTTCGCCGATCACGTCGCCGTCCTTGACGATCACGCAGCCGACGCGCGGGTTCGGCGCGGTGGTATACATGCCGCGCGCCGCGAGCGTCAGCGCGCGCTCCATGTGGGCGAAATCGGTATCCGAGAACATGCGCGCGGACCCGGGTCAGGCGGCGAGGGCCGCGAATGCGCGGCGGGCCGCCGCGAGCGTCGCGTCGATCACCGCGTCGTCGTGCGTACTCGACACGAAGCCGGCCTCGTATGCGGACGGCGCGAAGTACACGCCTTCGTCGAGCATCAGGTGGAAGAAGCGGTTGAAGCGCTCGATGTCGCTCTTCGTGACTTCCGCGAAGCTGGTCGGCACGCGCTCGGCGAAGTACAGGCCGAACATCGCGCCGATCGAGTCGGCCGCGAACGGCACGCCGGCCGCGCGCGCTTCGGCCGCGAGGCCGTCGGCGAGGCGCTTCGTTTGCGCGGTGAGCGCTTCGTAGAAGCCGGGCGCCTGGATCAGCTGCAGCGTCTTCAGGCCCGCGGCGACCGCGATCGGGTTGCCCGACAGCGTGCCGGCCTGGTACACGCCGCCGAGCGGCGCGAGGTGGGCCATGATGTCGCGGCGGCCGCCGAACGCGGCAGCCGGCATCCCGCCGCCGATCACCTTGCCGAGGCAGGTGAGGTCGGCCTTGATCCCGTAGTGTTGCTGCGCGCCGCCGAGCGCGACGCGGAAACCGCACATCACCTCGTCGAAGATCAGCACGGCGCCGTGCTGCGTGCACAGCGCGCGCAGCGCGTCCAGGAATTCGGGCGTGCCGCGCACGAGGTTCATGTTGCCCGCGACGGGCTCGACGATCACCGCGGCGATCTCGTCGCCGAACGCGCCGAACGCTTCTTCAAGCGCGGCGACGTTGTTGTATTCGAGGACGGTCGTGTGCTTCGCGATGTCGGCGGGCACGCCGGCCGACGTCGGGTTGCCGAACGTCAGCAGGCCCGAGCCGGCCTTGACCAGCAGGCTGTCCGCGTGGCCGTGGTAGCAGCCCTCGAACTTGACGATGCGGCTGCGGCCGGTGAAGCCGCGCGCGAGACGCAGCGCGCTCATCGTGGCCTCGGTGCCGCTCGACACCATCCGCACCTGTTCGATCGACGGCACGAGCTTGCAGATTTCCTCGGCGATCTCGATTTCCGCCTCGGTCGGCGCGCCGAACGAGAAGCCGTCGGCGAGCACGTTCTGGACGGCCGCCAGCACTTCCGGATGGACGTGGCCGACGATCATCGGGCCCCACGAGCCGATGTAGTCGATGTACTGCTTGCCGTCGGCATCCCAGAAATACGGGCCCTGTGCGCGCGAGACGAAGCGCGGCGTGCCGCCGACCGAACGGAAGGCCCGCACCGGCGAGTTGACGCCGCCCGGAATGGTCTTTTGGGCGCGTTCGAAGAGGATCTGATTGTTGGACATGAGCGAAACCTGCGTGAGAAGGGCGCGGGGGCCTGTGCACGGGCCGCGGCGCCTGGGCGGAACGATCGTCTGATTGTACCGGAGACGCGCGCGGCGGGCCCGCCGGGCGGTCTGCGGCCTTTCGGCGCGTGGGGGATCGGGCCGGCTCGAACGGCGGGGGCGGGCGGAATCCGACCCCTGTCCGACCGGCTTATCGTGGCGGCTTGCGCTTGCCGGTCAGCTCGGCCCAGCGCTTCTCCAGCGGGCCTTCGACCATCGGCTTGATCGACGTGCCGGAGCTCTGCGCGTCCCAGGTCTGCACTGAGTACGGATGCACGCGCAACGCGTCGCGCGGGATCACGACGTCCTGATGGGCATCGACCAGCCAATCGTAGGCGAAGTCGATGCACAGCCGGTAGCCGCGTTTCGTCGCAGGGTCCGGCACCTCGTAGGGCGCCCGCGTCACGTAGCCCGAGCCGAACACGCCCTTCGGCTCCTTCGCGACGCGGTGCAGGAACACGCGGTCGCCCGGCAGGATGCCGCGTGCGAAGCCGCAGCCCCACACGTCATGCACGGCCTCGCCGGCCTTCACGCGCGCGGCGACGTCGGGCAGCTCGGGCCACGGCCATTTCTTGGGGCTCCAGATCAGCAGGAAGGCGGTCATCGGTTCGGTCGCGCGTCGAATGGGTCAGACAAGAAAAGCAGCAAGCGGCCAGCTTAATCGAATTGGCCGGCGACCACGCACGACACCGCCGCGCGGGCGGTTCACGGCCGTGCGCGGCACACGGCCGGCGGCACGCGAAAAAGTTGCGCGTACAATCATGGGCCTGAGCGCCGTCCGCGGCGCGGTCTCCCGTCTTCACCGCCACGCGCGCCCCGATGCGCGCGGGCTCCATTCCGGATACCCATGTCCCACGTCGTCCGGCGCCGGCCCGATGCCCGGCTGATCCTGTTGCTCGGCGCGCTCGCCGCTTGCGGGCCGATCGCCACCGACATGTACCTGCCGAGCCTGCCGTCGATCGCCGACGGTTTCGCCGTGAGCCCCGGCGCCGCGCAGCGCACGCTGACGAGCTTCATGGCCGGTTTCTCGATCGGCATGCTGCTGTACGGTCCGCTGTCCGACACGTGGGGCCGCCGCCCCGTGCTGCTCGGCGGCATTGCGCTGTTCACGCTCGCGAGCATCGGCTGCTTCGTGTCGAACTCGATCGACATGCTGATTCTCGTGCGCTTCCTGCAGGCGCTCGGCGCGGGCGCGGCGTCGGTGCTGTCGCGCGCGATCGCGCGTGACGCGCACGAGCCGACCGACGCGGCGAAGGTGCTGTCGATGGTCGCGATCGTCACCGCGGTCGGGCCGCTGCTCGCGCCGCTGATCGGCGGGCAGATCCTGCGTTTCTCGGGCTGGCGCGGCGTGTTCGTCGTGCTGGCCGTGTTCGGCGCGGTGTGCGCGGCGACCGCGTACCTGCGCGTGCCCGAGACCTGGCCGAAGGAGCGGCGCAAGAGCGCGGCCGTGCTCGCGTCGTTCGCGTCGTACGGGCGCATCCTGTCCGATCCGGTCGCGTGGGGGCACATGATGTGCGGCGGGATGGCGTTCGCGTCGATGTTCTCGTACATCACCGCGACGCCGTTCGTGTACATCGAGTATTTCCACGTGTCGCCGCAGCATTACGGGCTGCTGTTCGGGCTGAACGTCGTCGGGATCATGATCGGCAACTTCACCAACACACGGCTCGTCGGCCGCATCGGCTCGCTGCGCATCATCGCGGCCGCGTCGCTCGTGAGCTGCATCGCATCGCTCGCGGTCGCGCTCGTCGCGCTGACGGGGTGGGGCGGGCTGTGGTCGATCGTCGTGTGCCTGTTCTTCGTGGTCGGCGTGGTGGGGATCCTGTCCGCGAACTGCACGACCGACCTGATGCATCGCTATCCGCACAACGCGGGCGCGTCGGCGGCCGTGTTCGGCGCGATGCAGCTCGCGCTCGGCGCGCTCGCGAGCGTCGCGATCGGCGCCCTCGCGGACGGCACGCCGTTCGCGATGGGCGCGACGATCGGCATCAGCGGCGTGCTGTGTTTCGTCGGACGCTACCTCGTGCTGCGCTGGCATGGCCGGCCGGTGAAAGCGGGCGCCTGAGCCGGCGCGGCCGCGGAATGAAAAACGCCACCGCGCGCGATGCGCCGGTGGCGTTCTTTTTCGTGCGGGCGCCAGGCCGTCGGCGCCGGACCGTGTCGAGCGTCAGTCCCGCGCGACGTCCTTCGCCGCCGGCGAAGCGCCGTGGCTCAGCCAGTCGAGCACGTCGGCCGTTTCGTCGTCGCTCGCCCGTGCGCGCGCCTGCGCGACGGCCTCCGGCAATTCGCCGTTGGTCGACGCGCGGCGGATCGCGACGCCGACCGCGAGAATGTCGATCATCAGCAGATGCAGGATCCGCGAGATCATCGACAGTTGCGACTCGCGCATCTCGATGTGGTCGGTCTCGAGCGCGACGGTCGCGCGCTTCGCGAGCGGCGTGTTGCTCGACGTGATCGCGATCACCTTCGCGCCGGCCTGCATCGCGACCTCGAGCACCCGCAGCAGCTCGGGCGCGCGTCCCGACTTCGACACCGCGACGATCACGTCGCCCTTGCCGAGCAGCGCGGCCGACGCGGCCTGCATGTACAGGTCGCCGTACGCGATCGTCGGGATCCCGAAGCGGAAGAACTTGTAGTGCGCGTCCTGCGCGACGATGTTCGAGTTGCCGAGCCCGTAGAACTCGATGCGGCGCGCGCCGTTCAGGATCTCGATCGCGTTCTCGACGTGCTCGAAGTTCAGGTGTTCGCGCAGCTGCAGGATCGCGGACACCGTGTTGTCGAGCACCTTCGCGCCGAAGTCGGTGGCCGTATCGCCGAGATGCACCTGGCTGTGGCTCATCGGAATCGTGCCGGTGAGGCCGGTCGCGAGCTTCAGCTTGAAGTCCGACAGCCCCTGGCAGCCGAGCGAGCGGCAGAAGCGGATCACCGTCGGCTGGCTCACGTCCGCCTTGCGCGCGATGTCGACGATCGGGTCGTTGATGATCGAGCGCGGATGGTTCAGCGCGAGATCGGCGACGCGGCGCTCGGCCGGCGTCAGTGCGTCGCGCATCTGGCGGATCCGCTCGAACACGGCCGACGACGCGCCGCCCGAACGGTTCGACAGCTGCTCCGCGAGAATCGCCGACACGCCGAGGAACGCCGGATATTCGGCGGTGATCAGGTAGGTCGGGATGTTCTGGAGATACTGGGTGAAACGGCCCTTCGCCTCGAAGCGCGCACGGAAGGACGAGCGCGTGAACAGTTCGCCGAGCTTCAGCGCGACGCCGCCGCCGATGTAGACGCCGCCGAGCGCGCCGAGTGTCAGCGCGACGCTGCCCGCGAACGCGCCGAGAATCCCGCAGAAGCATTCGACCGCCTCGAGCGCGAGCGCGTCGCCCGCATGCGCGCGCTCGACGATCTCGACCGTGTCGACGGTCGCCGCGACGCGCTTCTTGTCGCGCGCGGCGAGCGCACGATAGACGATTTCCATGCCGGGGCCGGCGCACACGCGCTCGAACGACACGTGCGGAAACTTCTTGCGCGCGTACTGCAGCACGAGATCCTCGCGCTCGTCCTGAGGCGCGAACGACGCGTGACCGCCTTCGCTGCCGAGCGCGATCCAGCGGTCGTCCGCCGGAATCAGGCCGGACACGCCGAGCCCGGTGCCGGGCCCGAGCAGCCCGATCACGCTGTTCTGGCGGCGCGTGCCGCCGCCGATCTGCACGCGCTGCGCGTCGGTGAGGCCGGGCAGCGCCATCGCGAGCGCGGTGAAGTCGTTGACGACGAGCAGCGTGTCGAAGCCGAGCGCGCGGCGCGTCGCCTCGATCGAGAAGCTCCAGTCGTGATTGGTCATCGTGACCTGGTCGCCGTCGACCGGGTTCGCGATCGCGATCGCCGCGTGGTTCACGCGGCTGATCTTCACGTCCTTCAGATACTTGCGGATCGCGTCGGTGAGCGTCGGATAGTCGGCGCCGGGATAGACGCGGATCTGCGTGATCTCGCCGGGGCCGGTTTCCAGCGCGAAACGCGCGTTGGTGCCGCCGACGTCCGCGAGCAGGCGCGGGCCGTCGGCATGCTGGCCCGCGACGACGGCCTTACTTTGCGCACCAGTAGACATCGAGCTGGGTCCCCTTGTCGTTGGCCAGTTGGGAAATCGCGTTGTTCTGCAGCGTGGCGGCCGCGGCGTCGAGCACGTCGCGTTTGCGGCTGCCCGCGATCAGCAGGAAGAGCCGGTCGACGCGCTTCAGCGCATCGAGCGAAAAGCTCACGCGCGCATGCGGCGCGGCGCCGGGATGCACGGCGACGAAGCGCTCGGGCGTCGCGATCGCGTGGTCCCATTCGGGCGCGTCCGCGAAGATCGACGCGGTGTGGCCGTCCTCGCCCATGCCGAGCACGGCGACGTTCGGCACGCGGTAGTCGGCGTTCGCGTTCAGCGCGGCGACGTGCGCGTCGAGCGAGACGCGCGTGTCGACGAGCGGCAGGAAGCGGGCGGGGGCCGCCGCGTGCTGCAGCAGCGTGTCGCGCACCAGGTGCGCATTGCTGGCCGCGTCGTCCTCCGGCACCCAGCGGTCGTCGACCAGCGTGACGTCGACGCCGGCCCAGCCGAGCGCCGCGTGCGACAGCGTTTGCAGGAACGGGCGCGGGCTCGTGCCGCCGGACACCGCGAGCGTCGGGCGCGCGGGGCCGGCGAGCGCGGCGCGCAGCGCATCGCCGACGGCGCGCGCGAGCGCTTCGCTTTGCGCTTCCTGGGTGTCGAAAGCGTGGATCTCGATCACATCTCCTCCGGACTGCTTTGTCTGTTCAATTCGTGTGAATCGTGGGGGCACGTTGCCGCACGCTTGCGCGCACGGCAACGGTCTGCATCAGTTTTCTTCTTCGAGCCAGCAGGTGCCGTGCTGCGCGAGCATCGCACTCGCCGCGGCCGGCCCCCACGTGCCTGCCGCGTAAGGCTTCGGCGGCTTCAGCGAGCGCGCCCATTCGTTCAGGATCGGCTCGACCCAGCGCCACGCGGCTTCCTGTTCGTCGCGACGCACGAAGAGGGCGAGGCGGCCGTTGATCACGTCGAGCAGCAGGCGCTGGTATGCCTCCATCTGCCCTTCCTTGAAGAACCGGTCGAACGCGAGGTCGAGGTGCACGCTCGCGAGGTTCATCCCTTCGCCGGGCTGCTTCGCGAGACAGTAGAGGCGAATCGTCTCGTTCGGCTGCAGCCGGATCACGAGGCGGTTCGACCCGGCGCGCAGCGCGGTGGGCCCGAGCGCCGAGTGCGGCACCGGGCGGAAGTTGACCACGATTTCCGCGACACGGTCGGCCAGACGCTTGCCGGTGCGCAGGAAGAACGGCACGCCGGCCCAGCGCCAATTCTCGATCTCGACCTTCAGCGCGACGAAGGTTTCGGTCGGGCTGTCGGCCTTCACGCCCGGCTCGGTTGCGTAGGCCGGCACCTGCGCGCCCTTGATCACGCCCGCATGATACTGGCCGCGCACCGCGACCTTGCCGATGTCGCGCGCATCGACCGGCTTCAGCGCGCGCAGCACGCGCAGCTTCTCGTCGCGCACCGAATCGGAATCCATCGAGTGCGGCGGCTCCATCGCGACGATCGACAGCAGCTGCAGCAGGTGGTTCTGCACCATGTCGCGCAGCGCGCCCGTATTGTCGTAGAAATCGCCGCGCGCCTCGACGCCGAGCTCCTCGGCGATCGTGATCTGGATGCTCTCGACCCATTCGCGGCGCCACAGCGGCTCGAACAGCGCATTGCCGAAGCGCAGCGCGAGCAGGTTCTGTACCGGCTCCTTCCCGAGGTAGTGGTCGATCCGGTAGATCTGGTCTTCCGCGAAGATCTCGCCGACCGCGTCGTTGATCGCGTTCGACGAGCGCAGGTCATAGCCGAGCGGCTTCTCGAGCACGATCCGTGCGCCTTCGTTCAGGCCGACCGACGCGAGCGCCTTGCAGATCGGCACGAACAGCGACGGCCCCGTCGCGAGATAGAACACGCGGATACCGGGCAGCTGCGCGACCGCGTCGCGCAGCACGACGTAGTCCTCCGCGCGGCCGAGGTCGAGCTTCACGTACTCGATGCGCTCGAGGAAGGACTTCCATGCGCTTTCGTCGAATGCCTTGCCGGCTGCCTTCGCTGCATGCGGCTTCACGTGCGTATCGACCCATTCGAGATAGCCGGCCCGATCCGATTCGTGCCGCGCGACGGCAACGATCCGGCCGTTTTCCGCGAGCATGTTGCCGCGGTGCGCTTCGAACAGCGCGGGCAGGATCTTGCGCATCGACAGGTCGCCGGTGCCGCCGAAAAGTACGAAGGTAAAGCTGGAATCGGTATGCATGTGTCTCCGCCGGTTGAGGTGCTGGGAAGCGATCCGTAGTGCGATAAAAATATTTTTGACACTGAATTGTAGTTTAACTACAATCCGCCGCAAGGGGTAGCACCTGGGTGAAGAAAAAAAGAAGTGCGGTCGATGAACTGCGCGAGCTTCGCCTTCGGGAACGCCTTGTGCCGAATGGTATCGGACATTGACGGTGCGCATCGTCCGCGCGCCGTCGCCCCGGGCTCGCGCCGCGGCATCGCGGCGGGCCAGAAACACAAAGAGGAGACACGCCGTTGAATCTCGATTCACGCTTTCTGTAAGAGCCCGGCCGGTCATCGGCCCCGTACGCTGCATGCGTCTCGCGGCTCGATTTCCCCGTCGTTTATCAAGAAGCCGGTTCCCCGCGGGGGAACTTCACGAGTTGATTCAGTCTGGAGGAGATAAGTAATGAAAGTTCGCTCGATCATGGGCGCGCTCTGCGCCGCGGGTCTGATGGCTGGCGCCGTGGCGGCGCAGGCGGCCGAGAATGTGACGGTGCTGCACTGGTGGACCTCGGGCGGCGAGTCCAAGGCCGTCGGCGTGCTGAAGGACGACCTGCAGAAGCAGGGCTACGTGTGGAAGGATTTCGCGGTCGCGGGCGGCGCGGGCGCGGCGGCCATGACCGCGCTGAAGACCAAGGTGATCAGCGGCGACGCACCGTCGGCCGCGCAGATCAAGGGGCCGCTGATCCAGGACTGGGCCGACCAGGGCGTGCTCGTCAACATCGATTCCGCCGCCGGCGACTGGAAGCAGAACCTGCCGCCGGAAATCGACAAGATCATCAAGTACAAGGGCCATACCGTCGCCGCGCCGTTCTCGGTGCACCGCGTGAACTGGCTCTATATCAACAAGGCCGCGCTCGACAAGGTCGGCGCGAAGGTGCCGACCACCTGGCCCGAGTTCTTCGCGGTGGCCGACAAGCTGAAGGCCGCGGGCATCCAGCCGGTCGCGATGGGCGGCCAGCCGTGGCAGGACCTGACGCTGTGGGAAGACGTCGTGCTGTCGCAGGGCCCGGCGTTCTACAAGAAGGCGCTCGTCGATCTCGACCAGGCCACGCTGACGTCGCCGCAGATGCTGTCGGTGTTCGACACGGTGCGCAAGATCCAGGGCTACTTCGACACCGGCCGCAACGGCCGCGACTGGAACCTCGCGACCGCGATGGTGATCAACGGCAAGGCCGGCATGCAGTTCATGGGCGACTGGGCCAAGGGCGAGTTCGAGAACGCCGGCAAGAAGGCGGGCAAGGACTATATCTGCGCGCCGGTGCCGGGTACGGCCAATTCGTACACGTTCAACGTCGACTCGTTCGTGTTCTTCCAGCAGAAGGGCCAGAAGGACGCGACGCCGGGCCAGATCGCGCTCGCGAAGACGATCATGACGACGGACTTCCAGGAGCAGTTCAGCCTGCTGAAGGGCTCGGTGCCCGTGCGCCTCGGCGTGAAGATGGACAAGTTCGACGATTGCGCGAAGAAGTCGTATGCCGACGAGCAGACCGCGATCAAGTCGGGCGGCTTCGTGCCGTCGCTCGCGCACGGGATGGCGCAGGGCGACGCGACGGCCGGCGCGATTACCGACGTCGTGACGAAGTTCATGACCTCGCAGCAGGATTCGAAGAGCGCGGTCGCCGCGCTCGCGAAAGCCGCGAAGGTGAAGTAAAGCGCGACAGGCGCCCGGCCGGAAACGCATCGTCGGCCGGGCGTTCCTGCATGTGCAGCAAACGGGCTCGCCCGCGGGCCCGTGCCGTACCCGGCGCCGGCCCGGCCTGCGCCGCCCTCGTTCCAGGAGTCGAATCAAGTGGCTGCCCCTCTTAGCGGAAACGGATCCGGCGCTGCCGCCGCACGGCGCACGTCGCCGATGTCGGCCTTCGCCGATCGCTGGATTCCGAAGCTCGTGCTCGCGCCGAGCCTCGCGATCGCCGTGGTGTTCATCTACGGCTTCATCCTGATTACCGGCTATCTGTCGCTGACCAATTCGCGGCTGTTGCCGAACTATGAATTCGACGGCTTCGGCCGTTACGCGGACCTGTTCCAGAACGACGTGTGGTGGACCTCCGCCGCGAACCTCGGCTGGTTCGGGATTCCGTTCATCGCGCTCTGCGTCGCGCTCGGGCTGTTCCTCGCGATCCTGCTCGACCAGCGGATCCGCAACGAAGGCGCGCTGCGCGCGATCTTCCTGTATCCGATGGCGTTGTCGTTCATCGTCACGGGCACCGCGTGGCAGTGGATCCTGAACCCGGGCCTCGGCCTGGAGAAGGTGATGCACGACTGGGGCTGGACGAGTTTCTCGTTCGGCTGGCTCGACGATCCGGACAAGGCGATCTTCTGTATCGTGATCGCCGCCGTGTGGCAGTCGACCGGCTTCGTGATGGCACTGTTCCTCGCCGGATTGCGCGGCGTCGATGCCGAGATCTTCAAGGCCGCGCAGGTCGACGGCGCGACGCTGCCGACCATCTACCGCAAGATCGTGATCCCGAGCATGCGCCCGGTGTTCTTCTCGGTGCTGCTGATCCTCTGCCACATCACGATCAAGACCTTCGACCTGGTCGTCGCGCTGACGGCGGGCGGCCCCGGCACGTCGTCGTCGCTGCCGGCCATGTTCATGTACACGTTTTCGTTCAACCGCGGCCAGCTCGGGCTCGGCGCGGCGTCGTCGGTGATGATGCTCGCGACCGTGGTCGCCGTGCTGGTGCCGCTGATGTATATGGAATCGAGGAGCACCCGCAATGCAGCCTAAGATGACGATCAGCCGGGCAGTGATCTATGCGGCGCTGATCCTGTTCGCGCTGTATTTCCTGTTCCCGATCTACGTGATGCTGTCGACGTCGTTCAAGGACCTCGACCAGCTGCGCACCGGCAACCTGCTGACGCCGCCGGCGCACTGGACCCTCGATCCGTGGGTGAAGGCGTGGAGCGGCGCGTGTACCGGCGTGCGCTGCGACGGAATGAAGCCGTTCTTCCTGAACTCGTTGCAGATGGTGATTCCGGCCGTGCTGATCTCGTCGCTGATCGGCGCGTTCAACGGCTACGTGCTCACGCACTGGCGCTTTCGCGGCGCGGATGCGCTGTTCACGATGATGCTGGTCGGCTGCTTCATCCCGTTCCAGGTGATCCTGCTGCCGATGGCGCGCCTGCAGGGGATGCTCGGCCTCGCGAACACGATTCCGGGCCTGGTGTTCGTGCACGTCGTGTACGGGATCGCGTTCACGACGATGTTCTTCCGCAACTTCTACGTGAGCGTGCCGGCCGAGCTCGTGAAGGCCGCGCGCATCGACGGCGCGGGTTTCTTCACGATCTTCACGAAGATCCTGCTGCCCGTGTCGCTGCCGATCTTCATGGTGTGCCTGATCTGGCAATTCACGCAGATCTGGAACGACTTCCTGTTCGGGATCGTGTTCTCCGGCGTCGACTCGATGCCGATCACGGTCGCGCTGAACAACCTCGTCAACACGTCGACGGGCGTGAAGGAATACAACGTCGACATGGCCGGCGCGATCATCGCCGCGCTGCCGACGCTGCTCGTCTACGTGGTCGCCGGCCGCTACTTCGTGCGCGGGCTGACGGCGGGCGCGGTGAAGGGGTAAGCGCGGCTTCATCCGATACGACGAACCGGCCGCGCACGACGCGCGGCGCATCGAAACGAACCCGACGCGGCGCCTGCGTGCGCCGCGCGAGACGAGACAGAGGATTCACAGCATGGCAAGCCTTTCCATCCGTGACGTGTACAAGACCTACCCGAACGGGGTGCCGGTCCTGAAGGGTGTCGACATCGAGATCGAGGACGGACAGTTCCTGATCCTGGTCGGCGGGTCGGGCTGCGGGAAGTCGACGCTGCTCAACATGATCGCCGGCCTCGAGACGGTCACGAGCGGCGAGATCTGCATCGACGGCAAGGTCGTCAACGACCTGTCGCCGAAGGATCGCGACATCGCGATGGTGTTCCAGTCGTACGCGCTGTATCCGTCGATGACGGTGCGCGAGAACATCTCGTTCGGCCTGAACATCCGCAAGGTGCCGAAGAGCGAGCAGCAGCAGATCGTCGAGCGCGTGTCGGCGATGCTGCAGATCCAGCATCTGCTCGACCGCAAGCCGGGCCAGCTGTCGGGCGGCCAGCGTCAGCGTGTCGCGATGGGCCGCGCACTGGCGCGCGATCCGTCGCTGTTCCTGTTCGACGAGCCGCTGTCGAACCTCGACGCGAAGCTGCGCATCGAGATGCGCGCGGAAATCAAGCTGCTGCACCAGCGCCTCGGCACGACGATCGTCTACGTGACGCACGACCAGATCGAGGCGATGACGCTCGGCGACCGGATCGCGGTGATGAAGGACGGCGTGGTCCAGCAGTTCGGCGCGCCGCAGGAAATCTACGATTCGCCGTCGAACCTGTTCGTCGCGGGCTTCATCGGCGCGCCGCCGATGAACTTCATCAACGGCCGGCTGGTCGAGCAGGGCAGCGGGATCGCGCTCGAGATCGACACGGGCGTCAAGCGCGGCGCGCTGAACCTGCCGTTCGATGCGGGCAAGCTGAAGTCGCACGTCGGCCGCGAGGTGATCCTCGGCCTGCGTCCGGAACGCATCACCGACGTGCGCCACGCGCACAACGGCGACGCGTCGCACCTGCAGCCGTTCGACGTGCGCGTCGACGTGACCGAGCCGACCGGCCCCGACACGCACGTGTTCGCGCAGGTCAACGGCAAGCGGATCGTGAGCCGCGTGCATCCGGCCGCGAACCCGCAGCCCGACCAGACGCTGTCGCTGCTGTTCGACGTGTCGAAGGCGGTGCTGTTCGATCCGGCCTCGGAAGAGCGGATCGCTTGAGGCAAGCGGAATCAGGGCATCGAAGGCGCGTCCGGATCATCGTGCGATCCGGATGCCGTCGATTGCCGCGATTCATTGAGGTAGCGGATTTGTTCGAGCAGGTGCCGCGCCCGCGCACCTCGTGATAGCCGAGGGAGGTAATCACGGATTCGGCAGTGACAAGAAGTACGAACCGATCGCGTGCATGATCGGCATGAACAGAAGGCACGCGAAGACGGCCGGAAAATAAAACCTCGAGCGGCGGACGGTAGAGAACAACCCGGCCACTGCGACGGCCAGACAGACGGTCGCGAGTGCGCCGAACAGGTCGCTATCCGCGATTACCGAAAAGAACGCGCGCATGTTTGCCCCGGCATTACTGATTGAATGCGGCGAAATTCCAGCGATACAGCTGGAATTGCTTTAGAAAGTCCTTCACTTCGGCACCGGTCGTCAACTTGATCGGCAACCCGCGCAGGGCGGCGAACTGTACAAGCAACCGTAACGCGAAGTCCTCGCATGTAAATCGGTTCGTGCGCGTGCTGCCGTTGCGGTCCCAGTACGTTTCCGTCTGCAGTTGTCTTGCCAGTTGCGGAACCGCCATCTGGTATTCGGCGACGTCGGTGTCGGTCCATGTGCGGACCGTTTTCCAGAATGTCTTGAATCGGACGGTGACAGGCTGCGGCGACACATCGTCTGTCGGCGTGGTCTTGCGTGCCGCGATTCGTATGTATCGATTGCCTTCGGGAGAAACGTGGACGCGTTCGGGCATGGTTATTCCGCGAGATAGATCGTGATGTTTTCGGCACGTGAAGTGGACGCGAGCAGGTGCGTTTGCCCATGCGCGTCCGTTCGTCCGTATTCAAACGGTCCGGTGTCTCGCTGCAGTGCATAAGCGACGTCGCTCAGAGGGGCACCCGTGGCGCCCCGAAGAATGTAGCGATCGTTATAGGCCAGCTGAGTCGTTGCCGTGGCCGCATCTGTCGTGACGAGCACGGACTCCATGCCGATGTCGCAATTCGACGCTTCTATTTTCCATTGGCGACCATATCGGGCAATGATGCGAGGAGGGCGCTCACAGCAACATCGGACCCAATCGTTGCTCAAGGCCTGAACTCTTCCCGCGGAAGTGAAGTCGTGGAGTCGCATTTTGCTGGGCGCGCCAGGCGCGGCTTCAATTGTTCCGGTGCTCTCGCAAGTGCTGCACCACGCGCGTTGCCCGACGAACGTGATTCTGCGGCGTTTGCCGTCGTCACCCACGATCGTTCCACACTCACCGCCGTCGACTACGTAGCCGCCGCTGTCCAGCGGATCGTCTTCAACTACCGCGTAAAAAATAGTCATGCCAGTCCACTCGTTTCCGTTGTCGCGTGGAACGTAGCACCGCACGGTCGATCGTGAAAGCGAAGTGTAAAGAACTGTGTCGTGACAGATCGCGTGTTTTCGCATCACCGTCATGCAGCGACGAGGGTCTTTTCAATGGCCTCTCGTGGCTCAGGCGATGGCTGGATTCAGTGCGGCAGCCGCACGTCGAACTTGAACGTCGCGAGCCGCGCGACGAGGATGAAGCCGGTCGCGAGCAGCACGCTGTACACCGAGTCGAACTGCAGCCATGCGAGCAGCAGGTAGAACCAGCAGCCGACGAACGCGCAGGTCGCGTACGGCCGCGAATCGCGCAGGATCAGCGGGATGTCGTTGCACAGCACGTCGCGGATGATGCCGCCGACCACGCCGGTGATCACGCCCATCATCACCGCGATGAAGCGCGGCATCTCGGCATCGAGCGCGATCGCGGTGCCCGAGATGCTGAAGATGCCGAGCCCGATCGCATCGGCCACCAGCAGCAGCCGCTCGGCCGACAGCCGCGACAGCATCCGCAGCACGAACGGCGCGAACAGCGCGAGCACGAAGATCGCGATCACGTAGTCGTCGTGCACGACCCAGTAGAACGGCCGGCGCTCGAGCAGGATGTCGCGCAGCGTGCCGCCGCCGAACGCGGTGGCGAGCGCCACGACGAACGTGCCGACCGAATCGAGGCGGTTCTTGCGCGCCTCGATGAAGCCCGAGATCGCAAAGGCCAGCGTGGCGATCGCTTCCAGTATCGCGATCGCGAGCGTCAGCCTAGGATGCGGCACGCGGCCCCCGGTCGCCGGGTGCCGCGACCGGCTGCAGCAGCACCAGCACCGCGCCCGCGCCGCCGTCGTGGCCGCGCGCCTCGCAGAACGCGATCACTTCTTCCTTCTGCACGAGCCACGCGCGCACCTTGCCTTTCAGCACGGGCTCCTTGCCGATCGAGCCGAGTCCCTTGCCGTGGATCACGCGCAGGCAGCGCAGCCCCTTCTTGCCGGCTTCGCGGATGAACTCGGCGAGCGCATCGCGCGCCTCGTCGCGCCGCATCCCGTGCAGGTCGATCTGCGCCTGCACGATCCACGCGCCGCTGCGCAGCTTGCGCACGACGTCGCGGCTGATGCCGGGGCGGTGGTAGTACAGCGAGTCGTCGCTGTCGAGCAGCGTTTCGGGATCGAATTCGTCGGACAGCGTCGCGTTCAGCACGGCTTCCTCGTCGCGCTGCGTCTGCTTCGGCACCGGGTCGGGCGGCGTGCGGCCGGCCGCCGCGCGCGGCGGTGCATTGAGCGGCTGGATCGCGCCGATCTCGTTGCGGAACAGGTTCGCGTCGGCTTCCGCCTTGCGCTCGGCCTTGGCCGTTTCGATGCGCTCGCGTTCGCGGCGATCGGCTTCGCCTTGCAGCGACTTGCGCAACGCGCCGAGGCCCGCGAGCCCCTGGCCGCGCAACACGGCGGGATCGGGGGCGGGCGCCGGCGCGGCGGGCGCCGGGTTCGCGGGACGGGCGGCGATCTGCCGCTTCGCGGGATCGCTCGGATGGGGCTGGTTCTTCGCCATGATTCGGTAACCGGGCAGGCGCGTTCGGACGCGCGGGCACAAAAAAAGCCGCTGCGCGGCGGCAGCGGCTTTCCGGTCAAGCCCGCTTCGCGGCAGCGGACGCCATTGTAGCGCCCGGCGCGCGAAGGCTTGACGCTTACTTCTTGTCGTGCAGGCTTTCGAGGTAGCGCTGCGCGTCGAGCGCGGCCATGCAGCCCGTGCCGGCGCTCGTGATCGCCTGGCGGTACACGTTGTCCTGCACGTCGCCCGCGGCGAACACGCCCGGCACGCTGGTCGACGTCGCGTTGCCGTGCAGGCCGCTCTTCGTCAGGATGTAGCCGTCCTTCATCTCGAGCTGGCCCTGGAACAGGTCGGTGTTCGGCTTGTGGCCGATCGCGACGAATACGCCCTGCACGTTAAGGTCCTGCTTCTCGCCGGTCTTCACGTTCTTGATGCGCAGGCCCGTGACGCCCGACTCCTCGCCCGTCACTTCGTCGAGCACGTGATCCCACTTGATGTCGACGACGCCTTCCTTTTCCTTCTCGAGCAGGCGGTCGATCAGGATCGGCTCGGCGCGGAACTTGTCGCGGCGGTGGATCACCGTGACCTTCTTCGCGATGCCCGTCAGGTAGAGCGCTTCCTCGACGGCCGTGTTGCCGCCGCCGATCACCGCGACTTCCTGGTTGCGATAGAAGAAGCCGTCGCAGGTCGCGCAGGCCGACACGCCCTTGCCCATGAACGCTTCCTCGGAAGCCAGGCCGAGATACTGCGCGGACGCGCCGGTCGCGATGATCAGCGAGTCGCACGTGTATTCGCCCGAATCGCCGATCAGCCGGATCGGCTGTTCGTGCAGCTTCGCGGTGTGGATGTGGTCGAATACGATTTCGGTGTTGAAGCGCTCGGCGTGCTCCTGGAAGCGCGTCATCAGTTCCGGGCCTTGCACGCCCCTCGCGTCCGCCGGCCAGTTTTCGACGTCGGTCGTGGTCATCAGCTGGCCGCCCTGCGCGATGCCGGTGATCAGCACCGGGGACAGGTTGGCGCGTGCCGCGTAGACGGCAGCCGTGTAGCCGGCGGGGCCGGAACCGAGAATCAGGACTTTGGCGTGTTTGGGCGTGGGCATGTGCGAATCCGTAAAAGGCGGCCGCGGCGGGCGGGGTAAGGCTCGCCGGACGATCCGGGTTGACCGGGATGCCGTCATAGATGGGTATCAGACGCGCATTATAAAGGCCCCGTTGCTGCGCTGCCGAACGAGAGTTTCAATCGTGGCGATAGCGTTCCCCGGTGGCCGGCCCGCGGCGGCGGGGCGGGCAGGGCGGGCGAGGCACGGCGGCCGCCGCCCGTGGCGGCGCATTGCCGCAGCCGGGCGCCGCGCGCCTGTCGGCGATACGCGTCGCATGTGCGGTGTGCGCGCCAGGCACCCCGGCCCTGTTATGTAACCGTCATTTACACTTGACGCCCCGGTGCAGCGTTTACAATAAGCGCGATCGAACGACAGGCGGGCGCGCGGCCCGTCCTCTTTATACGGATTCATGGCAAAAGCTCCTTATTCCGCCCAGGCACAGGCGTTGCCGCACCGGATGTCGAAGCTCCTCACGGAGATCCGCTGGATTCTCCAGGTCGCGCTCTGCGCTTTTCTGGTGATGGCCCTGTTGAGCTACAGCCGGCGCGATCCGAGCTGGACGCACGCCGCGCAGGTGGACCACATCTCGAACTGGGCCGGCCGCGTCGGCGCGTGGACGGCCGACATCATCTTGCTGCTGTTCGGCCTGTCGGCCTACTGGCTGATCGTGCCGCTCGGGCGGCGCATCGCGGTCAACTACCGGCGCATCACGCGTCACGAGGCGGCCGTCGACGAACCCGAGCGGCCGATCGGCTGGCTCACCGAGATCCTCGCGTTCGTGCTCGTCGTGCTCGCGTGCGACGGCATCGAGGCGCTGCGGATGTGGTCGCTGAAGGTGCAGTTGCCGCGTGCGCCGGGCGGTGTGATCGGCGAGGCCGTGGCGGGTGCGATGTCGCACGCGTTCGGCTTCACGGGCGGCACGCTGCTGCTCCTGATCGCACTCGCGATCGGCCTGTCGCTGTACTTCCGCTTCTCGTGGCTGTCGGTCGCCGAGCGCGTCGGCGGCGCGATCCTGTCCGCCGTCAACGTCGCGAAGCTGCGCCGCGAGGCCGAGCGCGACCGCAGGCTCGGCGAGGCCGCGGCCGTGCGCCGCGAAGGCAAGGTCGAGGAGGAGCGCGTGCGCATCGAGGATCACGAGCCCGTGACGATCGTGCCGCCGGTCGTCACGCCGGCGAAGTCCGAGCGCGTCGAGCGCGAGCGCCAGGTGCCGCTCTTCACCGACCTGCCGGGCGATTCGACGCTGCCGCCGGTGTCGTTGCTCGATCCCGCGCCGAAGACGCAGGAAGCGATTTCCGCCGATACGCTCGAATTCACGTCGCGCCTGATCGAGAAGAAGCTGAAGGACTTCGGCGTCGAGGCGAGCGTTGTCGCCGCGTATCCGGGCCCGGTCGTCACGCGCTACGAGATCGAGCCGGCCACCGGCGTGAAGGGCAGCCAGATCGTCAACCTCGCGAAGGATCTCGCGCGTTCGCTGTCGCTCGTGTCGATCCGCGTGGTCGAGACGATCCCCGGCAAGAACTACATGGCGCTCGAGCTGCCGAACCAGCGCCGCCAGACGGTGCACCTGTCCGAGATCATCGGCTCGGAGGTCTATGCGGCGGCGTCGTCGGCGCTGACCCTGAGCCTCGGCAAGGACATCGGCGGCAAGCCGGTGTGCGCGGATCTCGCGAAGATGCCGCACCTGCTGGTCGCCGGCACGACCGGTTCGGGCAAGTCGGTCGGGATCAACGCGATGATCCTGTCGCTGCTGTACAAGGCGACCGCCGAGCAGGTGCGCCTGATCCTGATCGATCCGAAGATGCTCGAAATGAGCGTCTACGAAGGCATTCCGCACCTGCTGTGCCCGGTCGTCACCGACATGCGCCAGGCCGGCCATGCGCTGAACTGGACGGTCGCGGAGATGGAGCGCCGCTACAAGCTGATGAGCAAGCTCGGCGTGCGCAACCTCGCCGGCTACAACAACAAGATCGACGACGCGGCGAAACGCGAGGAAAAGATTCCGAATCCGTTCAGCCTGACGCCGGACGATCCCGAACCGCTCGGCCGCCTGCCGAACATCGTCGTCGTGATCGACGAACTGGCCGACCTGATGATGGTCGTCGGCAAGAAGGTCGAGGAGCTGATCGCGCGGATCGCGCAGAAGGCGCGTGCGGCCGGCATCCACCTGATCCTCGCGACGCAGCGCCCGTCCGTCGACGTGATCACCGGCCTGATCAAGGCGAACGTGCCGACGCGGATCGCGTTCCAGGTGTCGTCGAAGATCGACTCGCGCACGATTCTCGACCAGATGGGCGCCGAATCGCTGCTCGGGATGGGCGACATGCTGTACCTGCCGCCGGGCACCGGGCTGCCCGTGCGCGTGCACGGCGCGTTCGTCGCCGACGACGAAGTGCATCGCGTCGTCGAGAAGCTCAAGGAGCACGGCGAGCCGAACTACGTCGAAGGGCTGCTCGAGGGCGGCACCGCCGACGGCGACGAGGGTTCGGCCGGTGCGGGAACCGGCGAAGGCGGCGGCGAGTCTGATCCGCTGTATGACCAGGCAGTCGAGATCGTCATCAAGAATCGCCGCGCATCGATTTCGCTCGTGCAGCGCCATCTGCGGATCGGCTATAACCGCGCGGCGCGGCTGCTCGAACAGATGGAACAGTCGGGGCTCGTGTCGGCGATGTCGTCGAGCGGCAACCGCGAAATTCTTGTGCCGGCGCGCGACGCGGAATGAGTCCGCGGCGCCCGCGGCGCCGGCCACCCAGGGAGAAAACCGCATCATGCAGCAACTTTCGTTCGTTCCTTCCCTTCGTTCGACGCGGCGCTGGCTCGGCGCGGCGTTCGCCGGCGCATCGCTGATGCTCGCGGCGACGCACGCGTTCGCGGGCGGCACCGAACAACTGAAGGCCTTCGTGTCGCAGGTGCGTTCGGCGAAAGGCGACTTCACGCAGCAGATCGTCAAGGCCCCGGCCAAGGGCGCGAGCGCTGCGCAGGCCGCGCCGAAGCCGAACGACAATTCGAGCGGCACGTTCGTGTTCTCGCGTCCGGGCAAGTTCATCTGGACGTACCAGAAACCGTACCAGCAGGTGCTGCAGGCCGACGGCGACAAGCTCTACGTGTACGACCGCGACCTGAACCAGGTCACCGAGCGCAAGCTGAACGGCGCGCTGGGCGCGAGCCCGGCCGCGATCCTGTTCGGCAGCAACGATCTCGACAAGAACTACACGCTGCGCGATGCCGGCGAGAAGGGCGGCATCGAGTGGCTCGAGATGCTGCCGAAGGCGCAGGACACGCAATTCCAGCGGATCGGCATCGGCTTCCGCAATGGCACGCTCGCCGCGATGGAGCTGCACGACGTGTTCGGCAACGTCACGCTGCTCACGTTCACGAACATCCAGACGAACCCGCCGCTGAAGGGCGATACGTTCAAGTTCGTCGTGCCGAAGGGCGCGGACGTGATCAACGGCTGACCGGCGCCGCACCGTTTTCCCGACACGGGCCTGCCGGCGACGGCAGGCCCGTGTCGTTTCCGGGCGGGCACCGGGCGCGGCGGCGCAGTCGTGCGGCTGTCATAATGTCGGGTCCGGCGGCCGGTTCGGCCGCCATTGTTTGATCGGGAGCGAGGGTTCATGTCCGACCTGTTTCAAGTCGAGCCGCGCCGGCCGCTCGCCGAGGCGCTGCGGCCGAAGACGCTCGCCGAGGTGATCGGCCAGACGCACCTGCTGGGCGAAGGCAAGCCGCTGCGGCTCGCGTTCGAATCCGGCAAGCCGCATTCGATGATCCTGTGGGGGCCGCCCGGCGTCGGCAAGACGACGCTCGCGCGCCTCACCGCGCTCGCGTTCGACTGCGAGTTCATCGCGCTGTCCGCGGTGCTCGGCGGCGTGAAGGACATCCGCGAGTCGATGGAGCAGGCGAAGGACACGCTGAACCGCACCGGCCGCCACACGATCCTGTTCGTCGACGAAATCCACCGCTTCAACAAGGGGCAGCAGGATGCGCTGCTGCCGTTCGTCGAGTCGGGGCTCGTGACCTTCATCGGCGCGACGACCGAGAACCCGAGCTTCGAAGTCAATTCGGCGCTGCTGTCGCGGGCGCAGGTGTACGTGCTGCAGTCGCTGAACGACGACGAGATGCGTCAGCTGCTCAAGCGCGCGCAGGAAATCGCGCTCGACGGCCTCGCGTTCGACGACAAGGCGATCGATACGCTCATCGGTTACGCGGACGGCGACGCGCGGCGCTTCCTGAACCTGCTCGAGCAGGCGCAGACGGCCGCCTCGTCCGCCCGGGTCACGACCATCGATGCCGATTTCGTCAGCAGCGCGATGACGCTGAACGCGCGGCGCTTCGACAAGGGCGGCGACAATTTCTACGACCAGATCTCGGCGCTGCACAAGTCGGTGCGCGGTTCGAGCCCGGACGGCGCGCTGTACTGGTTCTGCCGGATGATCGACGGCGGCGCGGACCCGAAATATCTCGCGCGGCGGATCGTGCGGATGGCGTGGGAAGACATCGGTCTCGCCGATCCACGTGCGCTGCAGGTCGCGAACGACGCGGCCGAGACCTACGAGCGGCTCGGCTCGCCCGAAGGCGAGCTGGCGCTCGGGCAGGCGGTGATCTATCTCGCGTGCGCGGCGAAGAGCAACGCGGGCTACAACGCGTTCAACCAGGCAATGGCGTTCGTGAAGCAGGACAAGTCGCGCGAGGTGCCCGTGCATCTGCGCAATGCGCCGACCAAGCTGATGAAGGAACTCGGCTACGGTCATGCGTATCGCTACGCGCACGACGAGCCGAACGCCTATGCAGCCGGCGAGACCTACCTGCCGGAGGGGATGCGTGAGCCGCGCTGGTACAAGCCGGTGCCGCGCGGGCTCGAATCGAAGATCGCCGACAAGCTCGCGTGGCTGCGCGAACTCGACCGCGAGGCCGGCAAGAAGGACTGACCGGCCAAGCGCGGCCGGGTGGCCGGCGCCGTCTGGAGCGCGTCAGCGCCTGCGGCCCGGCTGCTTCTTCCAGTATTCGAACGGCTCCTCGTGGCATTCGATGTCGAGTTCGGCGACCCGTGCGTGCAGGCGCTCCTGCGCATCGGCGATCGCGAGGTTGTAGATCGCCGGCGCGATTTCCTCGACGAAGAAGTGCAGCAGCGCGCCGGCCTGGATGTTGCCGATCGGCTCGTCCATGTTTTCTGTGAAATAGCGTTGCAGCGACGCGATCGCGCGGTCGCGGACATCCTTGTCCAGTTCGATGGCCATCGGGTTCCCTCGGGTGATGGTGATGCGAAGGCGGGTGCGTTGCCCGCCGCGTTGCGCCCGGCCGGGGCGGCCGTTGCGCGCGGCGCGGCGGCATCGCACGGCGCGCCTCGCCGGGTGCCGACGCGCAGGCCGACAATGCGATACTGCCACGCCCGTCGCGCGTTTGCGGCACTGTCCATCCGGCCAGTGCCGTGGCGGCCCCGCGGTGCGTTAGAATTCCCGTCTTACACAACGATTTTCCAAGTCCTCCCATGCTCGACATCCAGTTGCTGCGCAAAGACCTCGACGGCGTCGCGAAGCGCCTCGCCGATCGCGGCTACACCCTCGACGTCGCCGCGTTTTCCGCACTCGAAGCGGAACGCCGCGCGATCCAGACCCGTACCGAAGAGCTTCAGGCGCGCCGCAACAGCCTGTCGAAGCAGATCGGCGCGATGAAGGGGAAGGGCGAGGACACGTCGGCCGTGATGGCCGAAGTCGGCGGGATCGGTGACGAGATGAAGGCGTCGGAAGCGACGCTCGGCGAGATCCAGGCGCGCCTGTCAGACCTGATGCTGGGCATGCCGAACATCGCGCACGAAAGCGTGCCGGTCGGCAACGACGAGGCCGACAACGTCGAGGTGCGCCGCTGGGGCACGCCGCGCCAGTTCGACTTCGAGGTGAAGGATCACGTCGATGTCGGCACGCCGCTCGGCCTCGATTTCGAAACCGGCGCGAAGCTCGCCGGCGCACGCTTCACGATGCTGCGCGGCGCGATCGCACGCCTGCATCGCGCGCTCGCGCAGTTCATGATCGACACGCACACGCTGCAGCACGGCTACAGCGAGACGTACACGCCGTACATCGTGAACCCCGAGATCCTGTACGGCACGGGCCAGCTGCCGAAGTTCGCGGACGACATGTTCCGTGTCGAGAAGGGCGGCGCCGAGAACACGATCACGCAATACCTGATCTCGACGTCCGAAATTTCGCTGACGAACACCGTGCGCGAGTCGATCGTCGAAGGCGCCGCGCTGCCGATCAAGCTGACCGCGCATTCGCCGTGCTTCCGCTCGGAAGCCGGCTCTTACGGCCGCGACACGCGCGGGATGATCCGCCAGCACCAGTTCGACAAGGTCGAGATGGTCCAGGTCGTCGCGCCCGACGCATCGTACGCGGCGCTCGACGAGATGGTCGGCCACGCTGAAGCGATCCTGCAGAAGCTCGGCCTGCCGTACCGCGTGATCACGCTGTGCACGGGCGACATGGGTTTCTCGGCCGCGAAGACGTTCGACCTCGAAGTGTGGCTGCCCGCGCAGAACACCTATCGCGAGATCTCGAGCTGCTCGAACACCGAGGCGTTCCAGGCGCGCCGGATGCAGGCGCGTTTCCGCAACGCGCAAGGCAAGCCGGAGCTCGTGCATACGCTGAACGGCTCCGGCCTCGCGGTCGGCCGCACGCTCGTCGCGGTGCTCGAGAATTATCAGAATGCCGACGGTTCGGTCACGGTGCCGGAGGCGCTGCGTCCGTACATGGGCGGCATGGAGCGAATCGAAGCGCCTGTACAGGCGTCGTGAGATTGCTCCGCGATCGGTTTTCGAAGGCCTCGCAAAAAATTTGAAAAAAGGGCTTGTGAGGTTCAAAGAGATCGTTCTATAATCTTTTCTTTCCCGGACACGACCAACCGGGAAATGAAGCAGGAAGGAGAGGTGGCAGAGTGGTCGAATGTACCTGACTCGAAATCAGGCGTACGGTTTCCCCGTACCGTGGGTTCGAATCCCACCCTCTCCGCCAAAATACGAAGCCCCGTGATCCGGAAGGATCACGGGGTTTTTCGTTTGGGTCGTGCTGTGGTGAACGTGGCAAGGCGGGGCTGCGTCGATGCCGATGCCCGATAGCACAGGCATGCGCTCCGTCCGGCATTTGCTTGCCGGCGCCCCGCTTCTGATCGTCGCCGGATCATCACTAACATCTCGCTCGCCCACGGGATTCACGCCGCCGCTTTCCCGCTTCAGCCTTCGTTTCGCGCGCCGTTTAACGGTGGGCGTCGACCTCACGCGTGACGTCGACGCGGCCGGCTGCGACGATCTCGCCGACCGGGAGCGCGCTGTCGTGCATCACGACGCGGCCGGATACCGCGCGAGCACGCGCGCGCGGATCGATGGCTTGATGTTCGACTGCGCCATGTTGTCGCCGTAGTGCGCGACGACCCGCGGATTCATCACGCGATACCAGAGCGGCGGCACATAGGCGAACAGGATCATCGTCGCATAGCCGGCCGGCAGTTGCGGCGAGTCGTCGAAGTGGCGCAGCGCCTGGTACGAGCGCGTCGGGTTCGCGTGATGGTCGGCGTGCCGCTGCAACTGGTACAGGAACAGGTTGGTGACGACGTGATTGCTGTTCCACGAATGCTGCGGCGTGCAGCGTTCGTAGCGGCCGCTCGGCAGCTTGCGGCGGCCGAGCCCGTAGTGCTCGACGTAGTTGACGACTTCGAGCAGCGACGCACCGTACACGGCCTGGATCACGAGGAACGGGATCACGACCTTGCCGGCCATGGCGATCGCGATGCCCCACACGACGGCGGTCATCGCCCACGCGTGCAGCACCTCGTTGCGCCAGGTCCACGGCGAATGCCCGAGCCGCTCGAGACGCGTCGTTTCGAGCCGCCACGCCGAGCGGATGCTGCCCGTCACCGTGCGCGGCAGGAAGGCCCAGAACGATTCGCCGTAGCGCGCGCTCGCCGGGTCCTCGGCCGTCGCGACGCGCACGTGATGGCCGCGGTTGTGCTCGACGAAGAAATGCCCGTACGCAACCGGCGCGAGCGTGACTTTCGCGAGCCAGCGCTCGAAGCGGTTGGTCTTGTGCCCGAGTTCGTGCGCGGTGTTGATCGAGATGCCCGTCGCGGCACCGAGCGACAGCGCGAAGCCGGCGTAGTCGTACCACGCGAGCGCATGCGTGCCGACGATCCACGCGCACATGAAGAACGCGATGTATTCGACCAGTGTCGCGAGATAGACGATGTAGCGGTAGTAGCGCACCCGTTCGAGGTGCGGGACGACGGCTTCGGGCGGATTGTCGCGATCGTCGCCGATCAGCGTGTCGAGGACCGGAATCACGCCGAACGCGAACAGCGGGCCGAACCACCAGAACACGTGAAAACCCGTCGACAGCGCGAGCTGGGCCGAGAGGATCGGCAGCGTGATCGTCACCGCGCCGAGCAGCCACAGATAACGTTTGCCATCCGACCAGCCAGGGGCTGATTCGTCGGTCATTGCCATTGTCTCCCTCCTATTGGGGCCGGCGCCTGCGCTTGCGGGCGCGGCGGCCCCGGGTACGCGTTATCGTCGTTCGAATCGTTGTCGGTCCGCGGCACGGCACGCGGCACCGGATCGGTGGTCCGGTTGTGCCAGTTATACGACCGTCGCGCACGCTTTCCAAACTCTGGCGCTAGGCGTGAAGCTCCAAACGGCGGGCCGTGAATGACGCGGGTCGGGAAGGGCCGGAAAGGGGGGGATTGAAACAGGCCGGCAGATGCACGATACGTTCATGCGACCGACGTTCTCGTCAGATGAATGCGTGACGCGACACGCGCGCAACGGGAGGGCGGTCTGCAACAAATGTTGCAATGCAATAAGCATGGCGTGACGGCACGCGGCGGCACCGCTCTTTTGCGTGCTGATCTGACGGCCGCGGCGACGTAACGCCGGCCCTTCGCCGCATGAATGCCGTGCATGACAAGGCGAGCGGGGCGATGCGTCCGGCGTCGCGGTTCTGCGTGCCATGCGTCTTTGCGCTCGCCGCGCCGATGCTGCACCTGCACACCCGCGCGTGCGCGGCACCTGCTGCCTTTCGATCCGCGCTGTCATTTGAAAATAACGATTTGACTCATGCCCCGCTTTCGGTTGAAGCTACTAGCTTGCTGTCCGAAGGGGGCTGTGCCTGCATGAGTTCGACCTTGACCGTTCGTCGTATCGCTGCCGACCAGGGCGGTGTGTATCGCGAACTCCGCGCCGCATCGCTGCGTGAGCCCTACGCGCCCGGCGAAGCGCCGGAGGCCGAATTGCTGAACGTCGATTCCGACGCGGCGGCGGCCATCGCCGCGCTGCGTGCCGTGTCCGACGAGTCGACGACTTTCCTGCTGTACACCGAAGGCCATCCGGCCGGCATGATCGGCGCGTATTTCGACAATACGCCCGAACGGCGCGCGTTCGTCAGCGAGCTGTGGGTCGCGCACGCGGTCCGCCACCTGCGCGGCGGCGTGCTGCTGCTCGAAACGGCCACCGCGTGGCTGGCCGAACGCGGTGCGCAGGACGTCTACGCATGGATCGCCGATGCGAACCGCAACGCGATCCGTTTCTACGAACGCGCGGGTTTCGGCAACACGGGCGAGCATGCGCCGATCGTGCGGATGCCCGGCGCGATGAAGTCGTTGTTCGTGTCGCACTTCAACACGCCGTGACGCATGCACGCGCGGGCCGCCCGGCGCGATGAAGGCCCCGCCGCCCGTCCGGCTGCCCGCCTGCCGGTTGCGCGCTCGCCGCGACCGTTGCCACCCGGTTCCCCAAAAATAATGGCCGCACGCGTGGACGCCTGTAAAATACGCAAAAATTTTTTGCAGAGTGTCCATGTCGCTTAAAAAATCGCCATTCTTCGAGCTGCGCAGCGGATCGGTCGATACGTTGCTGTTCACCGTGAAGACGACCGATCTCGATGCGTTGCGTACCGAACTGGTCAAGCGCTTCGAAGCGACTCCCGAGTTTTTCGCCGATGATGTCGTTGCGATCGACGTCCGCCGCCTCGCGGAAGGCGAGCGTGTCGCGCTCGCCGACATCCGCCAGATGCTGAACGACGTGCGGATGCGCCCGGTGGGCGTCGTCGCGCTGGCCACGCAGGGCTGGGCGGGGGAAGCCGGCCTGCCGTTGCTCGAGGCGCGCGATCGCCGCGTGTCGGCCGCGAAGCCGGCCGACGAAGCGGAGCCGGCGGCTGCCGTTGCTGCAGCCGCTGCCGTAGCAGCCGAACCGGCGCTGGAGCCTGCCCCGACGCCGATTCCGGCGGGCGGCCAGACGCTGGTGATCGACCGGCCGCTGCGTTCGGGACAGCAGATTTACGCGAAAGGAGACCTCGTGGTGCTTGCGCCGGTCAGTCACGGCGCCGAGATCATCGCGGAAGGCAACATCCACATCTACGCGCCGTTGCGCGGCCGCGCACTCGCGGGCGTGCACGGCAATCACGACGCGCGCATTTTCTGCACGTGTCTCGAACCGGAACTGATTTCGATCGCGGGTATCTATCGAACGACCGAGAACCCGTTGCCCGCCGACATCCTGGGCAAATCGGTACAGATCCGGCTCGAAGAGGAAAAACTGATGATCGAACCGCTGCGCCTGACGTGATTCACGCGGCACGCTCCGGATCGATCGGCTCTCATTGACGAACACAGGGTATTGGGTAAATGGCAAAAATCATCGTGGTGACTTCGGGCAAGGGCGGCGTGGGCAAGACGACGACCAGCGCGAGCTTCGCGTCCGGCCTCGCGCTGCGCGGCCACAAGACGGCCGTGATCGACTTCGACGTCGGCCTGCGCAACCTCGATCTCATCATGGGCTGCGAGCGTCGCGTGGTGTATGACCTCGTCAACGTGATCCAGGGCGAAGCGAACCTGAACCAGGCGCTGATCAAGGACAAGAAGTGCGAGAACCTGTTCATCCTGCCGGCGTCGCAGACGCGCGACAAGGACGCGCTCACGCGTGACGGCGTCGAGAAGGTGCTGAACGACCTGGTCACGATGGACTTCGAATACATCGTCTGCGATTCGCCGGCCGGTATCGAGGCGGGCGCGCTGCACGCCATGTACTTCGCGGACGAAGCGCTGATCGTCACGAACCCGGAAGTGTCGTCGGTGCGCGACTCGGACCGCATCCTCGGCATCCTGTCGTCGAAGACGAAGCGCGCGTCCGAAGGCAAGGATCCGATCAAGGAACACCTGCTGATCACGCGTTACAGCCCGAAGCGCGTGAGCGAAGGCGAGATGCTGTCGCTCGAGGACATCAGCGAGATCCTGCGCATCAAGCTGATCGGCGTGGTGCCCGAATCGGAAGCCGTGCTGCACGCATCGAACCAGGGTCTGCCGGCCGTGCATATCGACGGCACCGACGTCGCGGAAGCGTACAAGGACGTCGTCGCCCGCTTCCTCGGCGAGGACAAGCCGCTGCGCTTCACCGATTACCAGAAGCCGGGCCTGCTGCAGCGCCTCTTCGGCAGCAAGTAACGGAGGCCGTCCATGTCCATCCTTTCGTTTCTCCTCGGCGAGAAGAAGAAGTCCGCATCGGTCGCGAAGGAGCGCCTGCAGCTCATCATCGCGCACGAGCGGGTCGGCGGCCGGCCGCCGGCCGATTACCTGCCGGCGCTGCAGAAGGAGCTGGTCGCGGTCATCTCGAAGTACGTCCATATTTCGAACGATGACATTCGCGTGAGCCTCGAGCGTCAGGACGATCTCGAAGTGCTCGAAGTAAAGATCGAGATCCCGCAAGCCTGACCTTTGCTGGTGTCCCTCCGCACGGCGGCGCATGCCGCCGTGCGCGTCTTACGCCCTGTTGCACTTTCGGGCTCGCCGTAACACGGTGTCTGTCGGCCGTTGGTCGACCTCCCGCATTGAACGAAGACGCTCGCGTCAATTGTCAATCAGGAGGTTGTGATGGCTGTCTCTATTGTTCAACGTCGTATCGTCTCGCTCGCGCTGTTCGCCGCGGGCCTGTCAGCCGTCGCCGCGCCGCTCGCCGCACGCGCAGACGAGATCCTCGTCGGCGCGCCGGTGCTGGTGCAGTCGGGCCGGATGGTCGTCGCCGAACCGGTGGCCGTGCCCGCCGAGGAAATCGTCGTCGTCGCGCCGAACGCGCCGCCGCCCGTGCGCTACGAGGTCGTGCCCGATGCACGCGTCGGCTATGCGTGGGAGCGCGGTCACTGGCGCTGGGATCATGGTCGCTACGTCTGGATCGGCGGCCACTGGGAAACCGAGCGTATCGGCATGCACTGGGTGCCGGGCCACTGGGATCAGCGCGGCCCGAACTGGTTCTGGACCCGCGGCCACTGGGCTTGACGGAGGCGTGCGATGAAACGAACCGCCATTGCCATCGCGCTCGTCGCGATCACGCTTGCCGGCTGTATCGTCGTGCCGGCGCGGCCTGTCTACTATCGGCCGGCGCCGGTGGTGATCTACTGAGCTACTGGGCGTCGCGCGGGCCGCCCTGCGCGTGCCGCTCGCCGTCGCCTTCCTCGCGCAGCGTGTCGAGCGGATCGGCGGGTGCGGCAGCCGCATCCTGCGGCTCGGTGACGCCAGTCGAAGCCGCCGGCGCCGCAGCGGCTGCAGCCGCAGTTTCCGCGGCGGCGGCGGGCGGCGCGAGATAGCGCTGCGCGAGCGTCTCGTAGAGCGGCGGCGCGAAGAAGCGCGCCATGCGGCTCGACACCAGCGCGGTCGCCATCAGCGAAATCACGAGCGCATGGCCGTTGATCATCTCCATCACGATCACGAACGACGTGATCGGCGACTGCGTGACCGCCGCGAGGTAGCCGACCATCGCGAGCGCGATCAGCATCGGCAGGCTCATGTCGCCGAACGCGATGTGCAGCAGGTTGCCGAACCCGGCGCCGATCGACAGCGACGGCGCGAAGATCCCGCCCGGGATGCCCGGCAGGTACGACGCGACCATCGACACCATCTTCAGGAACGGATAGAACACCGACAGCTGTTCATGGCCGTCGAGCAGGCCGCGCGCCTCGGCATAGCCGCTGCCGAACGTCGTGCCGCCCGACACGAGGCCGACGACGGCGATCACGAAGCCGCACAGCGCGGCGAACGCGATCGGGCGCTCGCGATACAGGCCGAGCAGGCGCGCGGGCAGCCAGCGCCCGGTATTGAGCAGCAGCCAGCTGAAGAGGCCGCCCGCGATGCCGGTCACGATCGCGGTGACGAGCACGGCGACGGCGAGCATTTTCGGAAAATGCTGGCCGGCGTCGATCGTGCCGAAGTACGTGTAGTTGCCGTTCAGGCCGAGTGCGACCACGCCCGCGAGAATGATCGCGGTGATCAGCACGCCGCTGGCACGTGCGGAGAAGCTGCGGGTCAGTTCCTCGATCGCGAACACGATCCCGGCGAGCGGCGTATTGAACGCGGCCGACAGGCCGGCCGCCGCGCCGGCGAGCACGAGCTGCCGTTCGATCTGCGCGTTCGAGCGCGGGTAGAAGCGCCGCAGGTTGAACATCAGCGCCGCGCCGACCTGCACGGTCGGTCCTTCGCGGCCGATCGTGAAGCCGCCGAGGATGCCCATGAACGAGATCAGCACCTTGCCGAACAGGATGCGCAGCGTCAGCAGCCGAGCGCCGAATGCGCCCGGGCTCGCATGCAGCGTCGCGATGACCTGCGGGATCCCGCTGCCCTCGGCGCCCCGGAAGAAGCGGCGCGTGACCCACGCCGATGCCGCTGCGATCGACGGCGTGAGCAGCAGCGGCAGCCACGCGGCGTGGTCGCGCATCGTGCGGAAGGTGTCGTAGCCCCAGTCGATCAGCCGCGCATACAGGACGGCCGCGAGGCCCACGGCAATCGCGCCGAGCCAGAACACGCCGTACTGGCGCCAGATCCGCAGCGAGCGGCGGGTGAGGGCGGGAAACAGGGCTGGAAGCGCGAGGCGTTGCATCGGCAGCGGGCCGGGAGGGCAAAGAACGCATTATAAAAAGAACCGGATGCGCCGGGGGCTCGACAAACTTTCACAAAAGCGATGCACTTTGTTGCAAATGTAATGATGGTGTAATGTGCGCGCACGACAACCGTCGTTAGCATGACGCATGGCCTGCCATTCCCCACAGGAAACGTGAAACGCATCCTTATCGTGAAAGTGACGTCGCTCGGCGACGTCGTCCAGACGCTGCCGGTCGTCGCGGACCTCCATCGTGCATTTCCGGGCGTGACGGTCGATTGGGCCGTGGACGAGTCGTGCGCCGAGGTGGTGCGCTGGCACCCGGGTGTGAGCGCGGTGCTCTGCGCGCCACTGCGGCGGTTCAAGAAGCTCCGGAACGGCGGCGACCTGAAGGCGATTTCCGCGTCGATCGGCGCGCTGCGCGCGCACCGCTACGACGCCGTCATCGACCTGCACGGCGTCTACAAGAGCGCGATCATCTCGGCACTCGCGCGCGCCGCGCGCCGCGTCGGCTACCAGACGCAGGATCTCGGCGAGACGGGCGCCCGTTTCGCATACTCGCATCGCTTCGGCCCCAGGCCGGACTGCGACGCGTGGCATGGCATGCGCGTGAGCGCCGGCGAGGCGCTGGGCTATGTCCCCGAAGGCATCGCCGCGTACGGGATCGTCGCGCCGCAGGATGTGACACTGCCGGCCGCCGTGACCGACGGTGCGCCGTTCATGCTGCTGTTTCACGCGACCTCCAATCCTGACAAGCAATGGCCGGCCGACCACTGGGCCGCGCTGGCCACGCAGATGATGGCGCGCGGCGTGCGCGTGCTGCTGCCTTGGGGATCGGCGGCCGAACATGACGATGCGCAGGACATTGCCGCGCGCGCGCCGGGCGCGATCGTGCTGCCGGCGATGTCGGTGCGGGAACTGGGCGCGGCGATCGGCCGGGCCGCGCTCGTGGTGGGCGTCGATACAGGATTCGTGCACATGGCGCATGCCCTGAAGCGCCCGACCGTGATGATTTTCGTCGCGACGTCGCGCCACCATTGCGGCATCGGCGGCGCGCCGAATGCGCTGTCGATCGGCGAGCCGGGCGTGCCGCCGTCGGTTGAACAGGCCCTCGACGCGATCGATGCGGTCGGCCCGGTCTATGGCGCGTTGCGTGATCGGCTGACGGCCTAGGGTCTGCGCAAGCCGCTATTCACGTGAACCGGCCCCGGGGAAGCGGGGCCGGGCGTTCAGGCGAGCAGCGCTTCGACCGTGATCACCGCGGCGATGGCTGCCAGGTTGGCGAGCAGCGCCTCGAACAGCAAACCGCGCCAGGTTTTCGGCCGAAAGCGTGCCGCGAGCAGCAGAGCACCGCCCGGCGCGAGCGCCAGGATCAGGACGAGGTCGGCGTTGTCGAGAAGGATGGTCATCGCGGCGGCTCCTTCAGGGACGGATCCCGGGGGGCGCGCGGCGGCGCACCCGGGATCGAGCATAGGCAGCGCCCCTCGTCGCACAACCCGGGTCGTCCCGCAGGCTCAGACGAGCGAGGCGTCGCGGGTTTCGCGCATCAGCAGCACGCCGCTCAGGCTGATCGCCGCCGCCACCGACACGTATCCGCCGACCCACGACAGGCCGCCGTGCGCGGCGAGCAACTGAGCGATGTACGGCGCGATCGACGCACCGAGGATCCCGCCGAGGTTGTACGCGACGCCCGCGCCCGTATAGCGGACGTTGGTCGGGAACAGCTCGGGCAGCAACGCACCCATCGGCGCGAACGTCACGCCCATCAGGAACAGCTCGAGCGTCAGGAACAAGGCGACGAGCGGCATCGAACCGCTGCCGAGCAGCGGTTCCATCGCGAAGCCGGACAGCAGTGCGGCGATCGCGCCCACGACCAGCACCGGCTTGCGGCCGAAGCGATCCGAGGCCCACGCCGAAAGCGGCGTCGCGAGCCCCATGAACACCACCGCGAAGCACAGCAGGCCGAGGAAACCCTGGCGTGGAATATGCAGCGTCGACACGCCGTACGACAGCGAGAACACCGTCGAGATATAGAACAGCGTGTAGCAGACCACCATCGCGAGCGCGCCGAGCAGCGTCGGCCGCCAGTGTTGCGAGACGAGCGTCGCGACCGGCACGCGCACGCGCTCGTTGCGGTCGAGCGCGGCCTGGAACGCCGGCGTCTCGGTGATCTTCAGCCGCACGTACAGGCCGAGTGCGACGAGCACCGCGCTCACGAGGAACGGGATGCGCCAGCCCCAGCTGCGGAACTGTTCGTCGGACAGCGACAGCGCGAGCGCGAAGAACAGCCCGTTCGACATCAGAAAGCCGACCGACGGCCCAAGTTGCGGGAACATCCCGAACCAGCCGCGCTTGCCTTGCGGCGCGTGCTCGGTCGCGAGCAGCGCCGCGCCGCCCCATTCGCCGCCGAGGCCGATCCCCTGGCCGAAGCGCAGCACGCACAGCAGCACCGGCGCGAGCGCGCCGATCGTGTCGTAGCCGGGCACGAAACCGATCGCGGTGGTGGACACGCCCATGACCAGCAGCGATGCGACGAGCGTCGATTTGCGGCCGATGCGGTCGCCGAAATGGCCGAACAGGAACGAACCGATCGGCCGTGCGATGAAGGCGATGCCGAACGTGACGAATGCAGACAGCGCCTGTGCGGTCGCGGAGCCGTGCGGGAAGAACACGGGACCGATGACGAGTGCCGCGGCGGTCGCGTACACGTAGAAGTCGTAGAACTCGATCGCGGTGCCGATGAAGCTTGCGAACACGATGCGCCGGTGGCTGACGGCGCCGGCCGAACCGGTTGCGTGTGCAACGGCCGGGGGAGATGCGGACATGGATGTCTCCGTTTTTTCATTGGGGCGGTCGGCTGAGCGTGTGCTCGGGCAGGCGGACGCCTGCCGGGAGCAGCCGAGCGGACGATGCAGCAGCGGGGTGGACGCGCGCCGTGGCGCGGACGTCATCCGCCGGTCGACGATGGAGACGGATAGGTCGCCGCCGCCCGGTGCCGGCGTAGTCGCATGCCGGGTGCGGCGCGCGAACGCATGCGCGGGAGGGTGGCCGCGCGATTGCGGAAAATTATAGCCAGCGCCGCGACGTAGCGGCAATTGCACGCGGCGCGAGGTCAGTCGAGCGATTGCGCCTGCGCCGACGCGGTGCTTTGCAACTGGAAGTGGCCGTCATCGTTGAACAGCCAGCCTTCCATCATCTCGACCCGACCATTGCCGTCGAGCAGCTTCGATGGCGGTGGCGGCAGCGGTGCCGAGCGGCGCAGCGACGCGAGCGCGAGCGCTTCCGCTTCGCTGTCGCCGTTGCTGCGATAGACGGATGCGTTGACGAGGCGGCCGGTGCGATCGACGGTGAACGCGACAACGACGAGCGAACGCAGCATCGCCTGCGGCGTCCCGTGCGATACGCCGGACGGATTGTGCTCGGCGACGCATTGCGCGACTTCCACGCGGTACTGGTCGCGATTTGCGCTGCGGATGACCGACGGAATCGTCAGGACCGAGCGCAGCGACGGGGGCGGTGTGATCGTGCAGGCAGCAAGCAGCAAGGCGGCGACCAGCGCGGCGATACGCAGCCGGTCGACGCCCGGGCGGGGAAGAGGGGGCATGGGAGGTGAACCGGAGGGTGACTATAAAAAAATGATAGGCGCCCGGGCGCGATGCGTTATCGGGAGAAACGCATAACGCGCGATTGCGGATGATGACCAGGGCAGGCACGACGTATGCGCATGCGATTCATGCGCCGACGCGCAGCGTAGCCCAGGGCGGCGCGCGATGCGAATTGAAATGCGGCATGAGCGATTCGCGTGCGGCGGCGGCCGCGCGGCCGGCCCGCTCAGTAGCCGTGTGTCACGAGCGACAGAACCGACAGATCGGGATGCGTGCCGTCGATGATGCTCTTGCCGATGTGCACGGCTTCATGAACCGCTTCGTCGATGCTCGCGAAGCTTTCCTCGCCGTCCGCGTGGAATGGCACGGCATGATCGGGCAGCGCGGGATTCGCGCCCGGATGGCATACGTAGCCGGTATAGGTGTAGCGCGCGTCGGTACCGGGGACGAGGCCCGGCACCACATGGATCTCGAAGCCTTCGTAATCGACGTGATCCGTCGCTGTCGACAGTTCGGTCATGGCGGTCTCCGTGTGCCGCACGCATGGATGGCGCGGGCGGCATCGAGTCGCGGCGGCGGTCGTGTCGCCGTGCTGATCGAATTCTAGGCGATGGCGGCCCGGGCCGGGAGGCTTCCCCGTATCGCCCGCGGCAACGTCGAGCGTGCCTTGTCGCGCGTTACCGCGTGCAGCGCGCGTCCTTGCGCTGCACGACGAGGATCACGGGATACTTCTGGCCGTGCTCGAGTTCCACCGGCGCGACGACCGTCAGCGTCGCCGGGTCGGAATCGTCGTACACGCTGACCTGCTCGTTGCGGATATACGTCACGCCGGTGCAGTTCGACGCGCGCCCGTCATCCGACACCTTGCACTGGATCTCGTTTTCCTTCAGGTAGTTGTACGGCGTCGGGCTCGCGAGATATTCGCGCAGGCTGCGCGGCGAGCCGCCGACGCCCTTCACGTACGCGATCGCGCACGACGGCGTTGGCGCGTCGGTGCCGGACGCGGAATCGGCGGCCGCAGCGTGCGTGCTGACGGCGGCCAGCAGGGCGACGAGCGACGAGGCGATGAAGGGCTTCATGACGTGGGTTTCCCGTTTCGCGAATCGGAGCGCCGGATTGTAACGGCATCCGGCGGGACGCGTCGGCCTGCGGGGCGGGCACCGCGCGCTGCGTGCGGCGGGCAAACAAAAACCCCGTCATTCGATGAATGGACGGGGTTTGGCGAACTTCCTGGCGGAAGCGGTGAGATTCGAACTCACGGACAGTTTCCCGTCGCCGGTTTTCAAGACCGGTGCCTTAAACCGCTCGGCCACGCTTCCACACGAGGCGGCATTGTAACCGAAATGCCGCCTCGTTCCGCTTCAATCGTCGCGCAGGAACAATTCCTGCAGGTCGTTGAGGAAACGCTGGCCGAGCGGCGTCGGCGCGATCTGCGCAAAATCGCGCGTGATCAGCCCGCGCCGCTCCGCTTCCTTGAGTGCCGGCTCGATCGTGCCGATCGGCAGGCCGGTGCGTTCGACGAAGCTGTGCACGGGGAAGCCCTCGACGAGCCGCAGCGTGTTCAGCATGAACTCGAACGGCAGGTCGCGCGCGCCGACTTCACGCTCTTCCTGTATCGGCGTGCCGGCCATCGCCTGTTCGATGAAGGTCGCCGGATGCTTGTAGCGCGCCTGCCGCAGGATCCGGTTCGGGAACGACAGCTTCGTGTGCGCGCCCGCGCCGATCCCGAGATAGTCGCCGAAGCGCCAGTAGTTCAGGTTGTGCTTGCACTGATGATTCGGCTTCGCGTACGCGGACACTTCGTAGCGTCCGTAACCGGCCTCGGCCGTGCGTTCGTGAATCCATTCCTGCATGTCGGCCGACGCATCGTCGTCGGGTACCGCGGGCGGAAACTTCGCGAACATCGTGTTCGGTTCGAGCGTCAGGTGATACAGCGACAGATGCGGCGGTGCGAACGACAGCGCGGTCTCGATGTCGGTCCGGCATTCGTCGAGCGTCTGGTTCGGCAGCGCGAACATCAGGTCGAGGTTGAAGTTGTCGAACGTCTTCGCGGCGATTTCGACGGCCGCGCGCGCCTGTGCGGTGTCGTGAATGCGCCCGAGTGCTTTCAGATGGCCTTCGTTGAAGCTCTGGATGCCGACCGACAGGCGGTTCACGCCGCTCGCGCGGAACTGCGCGAACTTCGCGGCCTCGAACGTGCCCGGGTTTGCCTCGAGCGTGATCTCGGCATCGGCATCGAGCGGCAGCAGCGCGCGCACGTCGGACAGCAGCCGGTCGAGGCCGGCCGCGGACAGCAGGCTCGGCGTGCCGCCGCCGATGAACACCGTATGCACCTGCCGGCCCCAGACGAGCGGCAGCGCCTGCTCGAGATCGGCACGCAGCGCGTCGAGATATTCCGTTTCCGGAAACCGCTCGCCCTTCCATTCGTGCGAGTTGAAATCGCAGTACGGGCACTTGCGCACGCACCACGGAAAATGCACGTACAGCGCGAGCGGCGGCAGCGACGTGAGCCGCACCTGCCCGGGCGACGTGAACGTCGCGACGACGCGCGCGCCGGTTTCCGCTGCCTGGCTCATGCGTCCTCCGGCTGCGAATGCGTGACGAAGACGATCATGCGGGTTCCTCTGCAAGCCGCGCGAGCAGCGCTTTCAGCGCGAGCGCGCGATGGCTGTGCGTGTTCTTCACGGCCGGCTCGAGTTCGGCCGCCGTCGCGCCGAGCGACGGCAGGTGGAAATACGGGTCGTAGCCGAATCCGTGCTCGCCGCGCGGCGTGTCGACGATCTCGCCGATCCAGCGACCTTCGGCGAACAGCGGCTCGGGATCGTCCGCGTGGCGCACCAGCGCGAGCACGCAGCAATAGTATGCGCGCCGGTCCTCGACGCCGCGCAACTGCTCGACGAGGTACGCATTGTTCGCCGCGTCGCCCCTGGCGCCGCCCGCGCGCTGCGCGTAGCGCGCCGAATAGACGCCCGGCGCGCCGCGCAGCGCGCGCACGCACAGGCCCGAATCGTCGGCGATCGCCGGCAGGGCGGTGAGCCGCGACGCATGCCGCGCTTTCGTCAGCGCATTCTCGATGAACGTGCCGAACGGCTCTTCCGCCTCGGGCACGGCCAGGTCACCCTGCGGCACGATCTCGATGCCGAGCGTCGAGAACAGCGCGGTGAATTCGCGCAGCTTGCCGGCGTTGTTCGACGCGAGCACGATGCGCGACAGCGGCGCGAGGGTGCGATCAGACATGGCCGGCGCCCAGCACGTCCTTCTGCAGTTGCACGAGCTGGCCGATCCCGTTTTGCGCGAGGTCGAGCAGCGCGTTCATCTCGGCGCGCGAGAACGGCACGCCTTCGGCGGTGCCCTGGACTTCGACGAAGCCGCCGGCGCCCGTCATCACGACGTTCATGTCGGTGTCGCAGCGCGAATCTTCCGCGTAGTCGAGGTCGAGCACGGGCGCGCCTTCGTACACGCCGACCGAGATCGCGGCGACGTGGTCGGTGATCGGCGAACGCGCGAGCTTGCCGGCCGCGATCAGCTTCGATACGGCGTCGTGCGCGGCGACGAAGGCGCCGGTGATGCTCGCCGTGCGCGTGCCGCCGTCGGCCTGGATCACGTCGCAGTCGATGTGGATCGTGCGCGCGCCGAGCGCCTCGAGATCGAACACCGCGCGCAGCGCGCGGCCGATCAGGCGCTGAATTTCCTGCGTGCGGCCCGTCTGCTTGCCGCGTGCGGCTTCACGGTCGCTGCGCGTGTGCGTCGCACGCGGCAGCATCCCGTATTCGGCCGTCAGCCAGCCCTGGCCGCGATCGCGCAGGAATTCGGGCACGCGTTCTGCGACGCTCGCGGTGCAGATCACCTTGGTATCGCCGAATTCGACGAGCACCGAGCCTTCGGCGTGTTTCGTGTAGTGGCGCGTGAGGGCGACCTTGCGCAGTTCGTCGGCGCGACGGCCGCTCGGGCGGGACAGGGAAGACGTCATGGGGGAATCGTGGACGGAAGAGGAAACCTCGATTTTAGCGCCGAACGGCAGCCTTGCCCGGCGGGGTGGGGCGCAAAAATGGGATAATGCGCGCTTCCCGCCCCGCGCCTTGCAATGCGCCGGGCGCCTCGACATATTCCGCCCCGAGAAGGGCACCCAGACGGCGAGACGAACCATGATCTACAGCATGACGGGCTATGCGAGCGCGACGCGCGAACTCGCGACGGCCACCGGCAACGGCGGCACCAGCGTGTCGGTCGAACTGCGCACCGTGAACTCGCGCTTCCTCGACCTGAATTTCCGCATGCCGGACGACGTGCGCGCGTGCGAACCCGCGCTGCGCGAAATGCTGATGAACAAGCTGTCGCGCGGCAAGGTCGACGTGCGCATCAACCTGCAGCGCGGCGAGCAGAGCATCGGCGCGGGCGCGCTGAACCAGTCCGCGCTCGGCCAGCTCGCCGAGCTCGAGCGCTCGGTGCTGGATTCGTTCCCGGGTGTCGGCCGCCTGCGCGCGGGCGAGATCCTGCGCTGGCCGGGCGTGCTGGCCGAGAGCGGCGTGTCGGCGGAAGCGATTCGTGACGCGGTGCTCGCGTGCGGCAAGGAAGCGATCGGCGAGCTCGTCGTCGTGCGTTCGCGCGAAGGCGCACAGCTGGCGACCATGCTGCTGTCGAACGTCACCGAAATGGAAGCGATCGTCGCGCGCATCACGCCGCTCGTGCCGGAGCTGATCGCGAAGCATCAGCAGAAGATCGTCGAGCGGCTGCAGGAAGCGCTCGGCATCGCGGCGCCCGAAGGCAGCGCGGCGATCGTCACGCGCGAGGAAGCCGCGGAACGCATTCGTCAGGAAGTGACGATGTACGGGATCCGGATCGACATCGCGGAAGAGCTGTCGCGACTCACCGCGCACCTGAACGAAACGCGTCACGTGATCGAGAAGGGCGGCCGCGTCGGCAAGCGTCTCGACTTCATGATGCAGGAACTGAATCGCGAGGCGAACACGCTCGGCTCGAAGGCGGCGGCGAAGGAACTGGCCGACGCATCGATGGCGCTCAAGCTGTTGATCGAGCAGATGCGCGAGCAAGTGCAAAACCTGGAGTAAAGCAACATGACCGAATCCCATCGCGACGGCCACGCGTCGCATTCGCTGCACGGTGGCGTCTATCCCGGCAACCTGTTCATGGTCGTCGCGCCGTCGGGCGCCGGCAAATCGACGCTCGTGAATGCGCTTCTGTCGAAGGACAGCGACATCTGCCTGTCGATCTCGTATACGACGCGCAAGCCGCGCCCGGGCGAACAGGACGGCCAGCACTACCACTTCACGACCGTCGAGGATTTCCGCGGACGTCACGCGGCGCACGAATTCCTCGAGAGCGCGGAAGTGCACGGCAACTACTACGGCACGTCGCGCGTCTGGATCGAGGAGCAGATGAAGAACGGCCACGACGTGCTGCTCGAAATCGACTGGCAGGGCGCGTTGCAGGTGAAGAAGCAGTTCCGCAACGCGGTCGGCATCTTCATCCTGCCGCCGTCGCTCGACGCGCTCGAGGAGCGCCTGAAGAAGCGCGGGCAGGACGAGCCGAACGTGATCACGCGGCGCCTGCTGGCCGCCGGCAGCGAGATCGCGCACGCGTCGGAAGCGGAATACGTGGTGATCAACGAGAATTTCGAGCGTGCGCTCGCGGAGCTCGAATGCATCGTCGCGGCGACGCGCCTGCGCTTTGCTTCGCAGTACGCGCGACATGCGGAGCTGTTCATCGAGCTCGGTATCCATCTGCCCCACGCGGAATGACGCGGGGGTAGAGGGACATAAGGTAGAATAAGCACTATATTCAGAAGGAATTACCAACATGGCTCGCATTACCGTCGAAGACTGCCTGAAGCAAATCCCCAACCGCTTCGAACTGGCGCTCGCCGCCACCTACCGCGCGCGGCAGCTCGCGCAAGGCCATACGCCGAAGATCGAGAGCCGCGACAAGCCGACCGTCGTCGCGCTGCGCGAGATCGCTGCCGGGCAGGTCGGCGTCGAGATGCTGAAGAAGGTGCCGGTTTAACGCGCATCCGGCCCGTTCCAGCCATGTAGTCCACGCGCGCAACGACTCGACCTGGAGGCGAATATGAGCACCACCCCATCGTCCGCCTCCGCGGATTCGACCACCGAAGCCACGGCCCAGTCGCCTGCGCGCCAGTACATCGACGCGGTCCTCGAACAGTCCTTCCGGCACCTGTTCGGGCCGACCGCCACTCCGGAGCAGCCGCGCAAGCACGGCGTCGTTTCGATCGCGAAACTGACCGCCGCGCTTGCCGAGTATCTCGCTCCGGATGAAATCAAAGAGGTCAAGGCGGCGTTCCACTTCAGCGACGAAGCCCACCTCGGTCAATATCGCCAGAGCGGCGAACCCTACATCACCCATCCCGTCGCCGTCGCGGAAATCTGCGCCGGCTGGAAGCTCGACGCGCAAGCCGTGATGGCGGCGCTCCTGCACGACGTGATGGAAGACCAGGGCGTGACCAAGAGCGAGCTGGCCGAGCGCTTCGGCCCGAAGGTCGCCGAACTGGTCGACGGCCTGTCGAAGCTCGACAAGATGGAGTTCCGCAGCCGCGAGGAAGCGCAGGCGGAAAACTTCCGCAAGATGCTGCTCGCGATGGCGCGCGACGTGCGCGTCATCCTCGTCAAGCTCGCCGACCGTCTGCACAACATGCGCACGCTTGGCGCGGTGCCGATGGAAAAGCGCCGCCGCGTCGCGCGCGAGACGCTCGACATCTATGCGCCGATCGCGCACCGCCTCGGGTTGAACAACACGTATCGCGAGCTGCAGGACATGAGCTTCGCGAATTTCAACCCGCATCGCTACGCGACGCTCGAGAAGGCCGTGAAGGCCGCGCGCGGCAACCGCCGCGAAGTGATCAGCAAGATCCTCGAGGCCGCGCAGCGCGCGATGGCCGACGCGAAGATCGACGCCGAGATCACCGGCCGCGAAAAGACGATCTACAGCATCTACCGCAAGATGCGCGACAAGCAGCTGTCGTTCTCGCAGGTGCTCGACGTGTACGGCTTTCGCGTCGTCGTCGAGAGCCCGCTCGACTGCTACACGTGCATCGGCGCGCTGCACGCGCTGTACAAGCCCGTGCCCGGCAAGTTCAAGGACTACATCGCGATCCCGAAGATCAACGGCTATCAGTCGCTGCACACGACGCTCGTCGGCCCGTTCGGCGCGCCGATCGAGTTCCAGGTGCGCACGCGCAAGATGCACGAGATCGCCGAGGCCGGCGTGGCCGCGCACTGGCTGTACAAGAACGGCGGCGCGGATCTGAACGACGTGCAGAAGCGCGCGCACCAGTGGCTGAAGTCGCTGCTCGACATCCAGAGCGAAGCCGGCGATTCGAGCGAATTTCTCGAGCACGTGAAGATCGACCTGTTCCCGGATGCGGTCTACGTGTTCACGCCGAAGTCGAAGATCATGGCGCTGCCGCGCGGCGCGACGGCACTCGATTTCGCGTATTCGATCCACAGCGACCTCGGCAACCAGTGCGTGGCCGTGAAGATCAACAACGAGCTGCTGCCGCTGCGTACCGAGCTGAAGAGCGGCGACATCGTCGAGGTGATCACCGCGCCGTATTCGAAGCCGAACCCCGCGTGGCTCGGTTTCGTGCGCACCGGCAAGGCGCGCTCGGCGATTCGTCACTACCTGAAGACGATGCGCCTGAACGAGTCGGTGCAGCTCGGCGAGCGGCTCGTCGACCAGAGCCTGAAGGGTTACGGGCTCGCGCTGGCCGACGTGACGCCGGAAGTGTGGGAAAAGCTCGTGCAGTGGACGGGCAACAAGAGTCGCCAGGAAATCTTCGCGGACATCGGCCTCGGCCGCCGCGTCGCCGCGGTGATGGCCAAGCGCATCGAGGTGCTGATGAGCGGCCGCGATGCGGACGACGATCTGCCGAAGTCCGAGCGACATCCCGCGCACAATGCGCCGCCGGTCGTGATTACCGGCACCGAAGGGATGTCCGTGCAGCTGTCCGCGTGCTGCCGGCCGATTCCGGGCGATGCGATCATGGGCTATATCGGCATCGGCCTCGGGATGGCGATTCATACGACCGATTGTCGTGTCGCGCAGCGCATCCATCGCCGCGATCCGGGCCGCTGGATCGACGTCGAATGGGCGCCGCAGCCGGGACGTCTCTTCGACGTCGCGGTGAAGGCACTCGTGAAGAACACGAAGGGCATCTTCGCGCGCGTCGCGGCGGACATCACGTCGGCCGACGCGAACATCGTCCACATCGCGATGGACGAGGACCTGACGCACGAATCGACGGTGCTGCGCTTCGTGATCCAGGTCAGCGATCGCGTGCACCTTGCGAACGTGATGCGGCGCGTGCGGACCAATCCGGACGTGATGCGGATCATGCGCGAGCGCTCGACCGACGACAGTGTGCATGCGCGTCACGATGGCGGCATGCGCATCGAGCGCGAGCGGCAGGATTACTGACCTGCGCGTTGCCTGGGCGGGATACGACGGCGGCCGCGGGCCGCCGTTTTCGATTGTGACGCGGGCCCGGCGGCGTTGCGCGGTGACAGCGCGGCTCGAGTCGAGCGAGCAGTGATCGTCGGGAAGGGGGGGCGGAAAAGAAAAAAGGGCCTTCCCGGAGGAAGGCCCTTCTGAGGTGGCGCGGCTGGCAGGATTCGAACCCACGACCCCTTGGTTCGTAGCCAAGTACTCTATCCAACTGAGCTACAGCCGCACGCAAAAACGAAACTACTACTGCTTCGAACTGAAAGGGCCTTCGGTTCGGAAGGCCCTCGAAAAAGGTGGCGCGGCTGGCAGGATTCGAACCCACGACCCCTTGGTTCGTAGCCAAGTACTCTATCCAACTGAGCTACAGCCGCACGCAAAAACGAAACTACTACTGCTTCGAACTGAAAGGGCCTTCGGTTCGGAAGGCCCTCGAAAAAGGTGGCGCGGCTGGCAGGATTCGAACCCACGACCCCTTGGTTCGTAGCCAAGTACTCTATCCAACTGAGCTACAGCCGCACGCAGAAGCGGAAGTATAGCAGAGTCGCATAAAAAGGGAAGCCTTATTCGCAAAATATGTCGCACGATCTTGCGCGGCCGCCTTCGTGTACCCTTGGAGCATCAGTCATCCAGGTATTGAATCCGCATCATGAACAAGGCGTTTGTCAAAGAGTCGGACGGCGACGACGACGATCTCGACCCCGGTCAACCGGCGATTCCGGCGGGCACGAAGAACTACATCACGCCGGCCGGCCACAAGCGGCTCAGGGACGAACTCCTGAACCTGATCGACGTCGAGCGTCCCGAGGTCGTGCGCCTCGTGTCGTGGGCCGCGTCGAATGGCGACCGGTCGGAGAACGGCGACTACATCTACGGCAAGCGGCGGCTGCGCGAGATCGATCGCCGGATCCGCTTCCTGACGAAACGGCTCGATCTCGCCGAAGTCGTCGACGCGAGCCGGCAGGAGAACGTCGACCAGGTGTTCTTCGGCGCGACCGTCGATTACGCGACGCCGGACGGCGAGGATCACACCGTCACGATCGTCGGGATCGACGAGGTCGATCTCGATCGCGGTTGCGTCAGCTGGATCTCGCCGGTCGCGCGGGCGCTCATCAAGGCGAAGATCGGCGATACCGTCACGCTGATGACACCCGCCGGTCCGCAGCCGATCGACGTGCTCGACGTTCGCTATCCGGCATCGGGCAGCGCATGAGCATGGCGCGACGCATCCGCGCAACGGCGCGCTGAGGCGAACAGGCGTCCCGGGCGGGGCGCTTCGTCACGACGGTCCGGGCGAGTGCCCGGGGCCGATCGTCTCGCTCAGAAGCGGTGGCGCATGCCGGCCGTGACGGCGATCTGCTTGTTCGTCGACGACGCGGTGCCCAGCCCGTTGATGTTCGCGCCGATCGCCAGGCCGTCCGCATTGACCCGCTGGTATTCGCCCTGCAGGTACAGGTCGGTGCGCTTCGACAGCGCATAGTCGGCCTGCAGGTTGAACTGGTGCCAGCTCGGCGTCTGGCCGTCGAGACGGCTGTCGGTATACGTGTACGAGCCTGCGAGCGAGAACGCCGGTGTCAGCGCGTAGCGGCCGTTCACTTCGTAATTGTTGAAGCGCGTGCCGCCGACGAGCGGGATGCCGCCCGACACACCGGACTGCCCGGCGCTGACCCTGGCCGAATCGGTCAGGCGCGTCTGCGTGAACACGAAGCCGGCCGTCGCGGGCCCGAACGTGTAGTTGAGGCCCGCGCCCCAGGTGCGCTGCCGGCTGGCCGCGAACGTCCAGTCGCCGGCCACCGCGCCGGGATCGCTGGCCGCGAGTGCGAGCGAGTTGATGTTGTTGTTGAGCTGCATGTAAGCGGCTGCGACGTTGAAGCCCAGGTAGCTGTACGACGCGCCCACGCTGTACGCGCGGTTGTTCGAGAAATTGCTGGAATTCGAGAAGCCGTACAGCGCGCCGAACTTCAGGCCGCCGTAGTTCGCGCTCTGGTACTTGACCGAGTTGTTGATCCGGAACGAGTTGTTCAGGTTGTCGTTGTCGAACGGGTGCGCGAACTGCGTGCCGCCGTACTGGGTGCCGGTCAGCGACAGCGGACCGAGGAAATCGACGACGCTGTCGTACTGGCGGCCGAGCGTGACCGAGCCGTAGCGGTCGTGCGCGATCCCGACAAACGCCTGGCGGCCGAATTCGCGGCCGTTCTGCTTCAGTGAACCGTTGTTGATGCCGAAGCCGTTCTCCAGCGTGAAGATCGCCTTCAGTCCGCCGCCGAGATCCTCGGTGCCGCGCAGGCCCCAGCGGCTGCCGTTGATCGAGCCGCTCGTTTCCTGCCACGCGCTGTGACCGCCCTGGTTGTTCGTATAGGTGATGCCGGCATCGATCAGGCCGTACAGCGTGACGCTGCTTTGCGCATGGGCGGCGGTGGCCGCCACGCTCGCCAATGCGGCGACGATCAGGGACTTTTTCATGATCTGTCTCCAAACAGGATGATGTCGATCGAACCTGCTGCGGGCATCGGCGGTGTCGCGGGTCGGCGACGCCGTGCGCGTGGGGCGCGGCACCCTCGTCGGAATCCATTTGCAGTGTAAGGATCGGTCCGGGCGCAGAGGAAAATCGCTTCCGGCAATACTGTATTTTGAATCGCGCAAGAATGACGATGGGCGCCGAGAGCCGCGGCCATCAAGGCGTTGCGGCGGCGCAGCAGGGGGGAAGCTGATCGGGACTGCCGTCAGGCGCGTTGCGCGATCGCGACAGGCGATCAGTGGCGGGCGAGGGTAGCGCCAGCGCGATTATTGACACAACGGCAATAGAGGTTTGTGTGTAGCATGGATAATGAAAGGATGTTATCTCGCTATACTGCGATCTCTGCTTTCCGAAGCAGACTTTTTCGTTGACGGAAAAGATCTCCAAACCTTTGTCGGCGCGACTTCCCAGTCGCGCTTTTTTTTTGCCCGTCTTCCCGATCCCTATTGCGCGTGCGAGCGCCGCTTGCGCTTGCCTGTCGGCTGCGCGTCGTCGGCTTCGGCCGGCGGCGGCGTGTACGTCCAGTCTTCCATCACGTAGTGACGGGCGTCCAGCGGTGACGCCAGCAGGTTCTGCCAATGATCGCCGTGCCAGGTCGGATCGAACTCGGTATCGCACGGCGCTTCACGGGACTCGGCCAGCGCGCGGGACTTGCGGCGTACGCGTGCGAGCCGGCTCGCAAGGCGCTTGATTCCGTCCAGCCACATGACCTTCTCCTTCCATTGCCTGGCACCAGCATCGCAATGTCCTCCGTTGTCTGCAATCCGGAAAAAACCCGAGGATTTTACCGGCTTGATTTGTCCCCGGTAGGTTTTTCACGGTCCCGATTATCGGCGACCTGATCCCGGTAACATTGACAGGTTTTTGATGCGAATCAATTAATAAAAGACGATGGTGTACCGATTCCAGTGGTATTGACGTATTTTTGATAAAGAAGGCGCTAAAAATTCCCTTGACGCACCCGGATTGTCCAATTTATAAAGTCAGCACTCCGTCCCCGGGCGGGGCGCTGCGGGTGAGTGTCGGCGTGCTGTTGCGGGATTTCGGGAAGCGGCTATAAACAGTAGCTTTTTTGATCTAAACGAGTGGGGAACGAAGGTATGGATACCGGTATCGTAAAATGGTTTAACGATGCTAAGGGTTTCGGTTTTATTACGTCCGACAATGGCGGCGAAGATTTGTTTGCGCACTTTTCCGAAATCCGGATGGACGGCTTCAAAACGCTGAAGGAAAACCAGCGCGTTTCCTTCGACGTGAAAGTCGGGCCGAAAGGCAAGCAGGCAGCGAATATCCAGGCGGTCTGACGCGCCACGCATTGCCGATCATGTCCGGCCCCCGCATCGCGGGGGCTTTTTGCTTTTCGGGGGCACGAAAACCGGCAGCCGCCGAATCGATTCCGGTTCGGACTGGTCGCGAACATGCATGCCGGTGCATACTCACGAAAGCATCGTTTCCCTGTCTTTTCATGTCCGATTCCCGCCCGTCCGATCCCGCCTGCGAACTGCCGCTCGTCTTCGTCGACCTTGAAACCACCGGTGGCTCGTCCGCCGAGCACCGCATCACCGAAATCGGCGTGGTGGAAATCGGCCCGCTCGGCGTATCGACGTGGACGACGCTGGTCAATCCGGGACAGTCGATTCCGCCGTTCATCCAGCAACTGACGGGTATTTCGGACGAGATGGTGCGCGATGCGCCGTCCTTCGCATCGCTCGCGCCCGCGCTGTTCGAGCGGCTCGACGGCAAGCTGTTCGTCGCGCATAACGCGAGCTTCGACCGTGGCTTCCTGCGTGCCGAATTCGAACGTGCCGGCATCGCGTTCAATCCGGACGTGTTGTGCACGGTGCGGCTGTCGCGCGCGCTGTTTCCGCGCGAGGCGCGGCACGGACTCGATGCGCTGATCGAGCGTCATGGCCTCATCCCCGCCGCCCGCCACCGGGCGCTCGCGGATGCCGATCTCCTTTGGCAGTTCTGGCGGCAATTGCACGAGATCGTGCCGCTCGAGCGGCTGCGCGACCAGATCGCGCGCACGACGCGCCACTTCCGTCTCGGGGGGAACCTGACCGAAGCGTGGCTCGATACCGCGCCCGCCGGATGCGGCGCGTACGCGCTGTTCGGGGAGGGCGACGAAGCACTTTACGTCGGGCGCAGCGTGCGCGTGCGGCAGCGCTTGCGCGCGCTGCTGACCGGCGAGCGGCGCTCGTCGAAGGAAATGCGGCTTGCGCAGCAGGTGCGGCGTGTCGAATGGCGGGAAACCGGCAACGAGTTGGGCGCGATGCTCGCCGAAGCGCAATGGATCGCACACCTGCGTCCGTCGTACAACCGGCGTCCCGCGGCCGACAACGCTCGTGCAGGCAAGGCGCCCTGGCCGTTCGACGGCGCGGTCGCGTTCGAAGCGTGCGGCGAGCGCCGCCTGTTTCACGTGATCGACGGGTGGCGCTATCTCGGTGCGGCCGAATCGCTCGACGCGGCCGTGCGCCTCGTGACCGATGGCGTGGACGGCGCGTTCGAACCCCATACCCATCGCCTGCTGCAGACCCATCTCGCACGCGGCCTGCAACTGATTCCGCTCGCGGCGCTTACCCCTGCCGATTGAGCACCGCTTGCTGCCGCGCGCGATGGCCGTGCGCGCTCAGCTGATCGCGCTGGCGCCGCCGGCGGAGCAGACGTGCGACAGCGCGGTGCCGAGCGCCTGCGTCCGGGTGGCGTCGTAGCGGGTGAGCGTCTTCCAGTTCGCGATGCTGCGTGCGAGCCGCGCCTGGCAATCGGGCGCGTCGCGCAGCGGCGCGACCCGGGCGAGGCCGGTCAGCATCTTTTGCGTGAGCTGGTCGAGCGCCGGCCGCGTGCTGGTCGCGAGGTCGGGCGGCGTGCCTTCGGGCGGCCGCGTCGCGCGCCAGGTGGCAAAGAGCGCATTCTGCACGTCCTTGCTCGCGGCGATCTGATCCTCGAAGAACGTGCGCGCGAATGCCGGATCCACGCCGGCCTGTGCGGCGCGCTTCTCCATCGATGCGAGCAGTGCCGCTTCGCGGGGCCGGTCTTCGATCGCCTTGTGGTTCGCCCATTTCCATCGTGCGACGGGTTCGGCAAGCGCGAGCCGCTGCGATGCGAGCGCGACGAGATTGGTGAGCGCGGTGTCGTCGCCGTCCGCGCGCGCGATCTGCGGTGACGAAAAGAGGGCGACGCCGAGCGCGGCGACAGCGACGCTGGCACGAATGGCTTGTTTCATCGGAACGATCGGGAAAGCCGGGCGGGCCGGAGGTGGAAAACCAGAAGGATAGACGAAGACAGTCGCGCGGCGGAACGACGCGACAGAAGAATCAGCGGACGCGCTGACCCGGCACCGTCAGGCCGTTGCAGCCCGGGTGCGAAGCGATCTGCGCCGAAAACGCAGCGATGAACCGCACGATCTCGATTGACACGTGGCGGTTACAGAACGGAATGCGGGTTCACTTCGGCGAGTACAGCTTGTGCTGCTCGTCGAAGAATGCCCGGACGTGCTCGGGCAATTCGGCGAGGAATTCCACGCCGACAGGTTCCGGATCCGGGCTCATCACTTGCTCGGGCGGGGGCATGCGGGTTGGTCTTTCGTCCATGGTCGTTTCTCCAGCAGGTTCAATAATTATCAACCTCGTGCTCGGATTTATGCCAGTGGCGAATCGTTAGATTTTGTCTCTGTTGTATTAACGGCACATGCGCTGCTGCGCGCCGTGCGATGCCGACTATTGCACCCTGCACGATCGGCAACGATTGAGTCGCTTGCTATACTTGCGCGCACTTTTTCCTGGACCGCGATGAAACGAACGACGCGATGGATCGGCCTCGTCTGGCTGGCGCTGGTACTGAACGTACTGTCGCCCGTCGTCGGCTATGCGCGTCTCGCGTCGAGCGGTTCCGGCGAGCTCACGCTCGAATTGTGCAGTGCGGCAGGCGCCCGCCAGGTCGTCCTCGCGCAGCCCGGCGACGACCGCGGTGCGGCGTCGTTCGACCATGCGGACGTGCCGCACTGCGTGTACTGTCCCGGCTTCGCGGCGAACGTCGCGCTCGGCACGAGCCTGCCCGCGTTGCCGGGCTTCGTGCGCGCGTTCGCGTACCGGGCGGCCGCCCCGGCCGTTCCCGATTTTCCCCGCCAGGGCATCCGTCTCGCGCAGCCGCGCGGTCCGCCTGAAAACGTCCCGATCTGATTGATATCGTCCGCGCGCCCCGGTGGCGCGCGTGCCGCCCGCGGTCCGGTCCGCGCGCCGCGCCGTGTGCGCGCGGCGCGTCGGCTCGCGTCCGGTGGCGGCCCCCGGTCACGTTTTCAGGAATTCATCCATGTCGTTCACTTTCGCCGCGCGGCCGTCGCGCGGTCGGCTCGCGCTCGCCTGCGCGGCCGCTTTTGCCTGGCAGACCGCGCAAGCGGCTCCGACCGATGGTGCATCCGCCGACCCGGTGCCAACCGGCCCGGACAACCGGGCCGGCCGCGCCGCATCGATTGCCGTGCCCGGGCCCGCGCCGACGGGCGACACGCTGACCGCCGTCAGCGTCACCGCCCAGCGGCAACCCGTCGATCCCGATACGCCGGCCGTCGTCGAGTCGATCACGCGCGAGCAGATCGACGCGCACACCAACGTCACCACCGAGGACGCGCTGAAGTACGCGCCCAACCTGATGGTCCGCAAGCGCTACATCGGCGACCGCAACAGCGTGTTCGCCGGTCGCGACTTCAACGAACTGCAGAGCGCGCGCGGGCTCGTGTATGCCGATGGCCTGCTGCTGTCGAACCTGCTCGGCTCGAGCTATGCGTACCCGCCGCGCTGGTCGCTGATCGCCCCCGACGATATCGCGCGCGTCGATGTGCTGTATGGCCCCTTTTCCGCGCTGTATCCGGGCAATGCGATCGGCTCGACCGTGCTGCTGACGACGCGGCGCCCCGACAAACTCGAGGCGTCGCTATCGACGCAGTTCTTCACGCAGCGCTATCACGACGGCTACGGGTTCGCGGATAGCTTCGGCGGCAATCACCAGACCGCGCGGATCGCGAACCGCGTCGGCAAGTTCTGGTTTTCGCTGTCGCTCGACCGGCTGGAGAACGACGGTCAGCCGATGCAGTATGCGAGCCCCAATTCCGCCTACAACTCGCGGCTCGGCGCCGCGGTGCCCGTGACGGGCGCGGCCACCGACATCGGACCCAACGGCAAGCCGCGCACGATCGTCGGCGCGCAGAACATCGAGCGGACCGAGCAGCTCAACGAGACGGTGCGGATGGGCTATGCGTTCACGGACCGCGTCGACGCGACGCTGACGCTCGGGCACTGGGAGAACCATTACCGGCAGCATGGCGAAACCTTCCTGCGCGACGCGGCCGGCAATCCCGTCTACGGCGGCAACGTGTCGATCGGCGGCCGGAACATGACCGTCGCGCCGAGCGCGTTCGCGCCGCAGCGCGGCGACCAGGAGAACTGGCTGTATGCGCTCGGCCTGAACAGCCGGCTCGATTCGGGCTGGCGGCTGTCGGGCATCGTGTCCGCGTACGACGTGTCGCGCGACGTGCTGCGCGCGGCATCGACCGCGCAGGGCGGGGCGGGCACGCTGTTCCAGGGCGACGGCACGGGCTGGCGTACGTTCGACCTGAAGGCCGAGGCGCCGCAGGTGAAGGGCCACACGTTCACGTTCGGCTATCACTACGACAACTATTTCCTGCGCAACGTCACGTACAACACGGCCGACTGGCTGGCCGGGCCGACCACGTCGCTCGCGAGCGTCTACCAGGGCGACACGCGCACGCAGGCGCTGTACGCGCAGGACGCGTGGCGTTTCGCGCCCGGCTGGCTCGCGACCCTCGGCCTGCGCTACGAGCGCTGGGATGCGTACGGCGGCGCGCTCGGCAACGCGAACGGCACGCTCGGCTACGCGGACCGCAGCGCGAATGCGCTGTCGCCGAAAGTCGCGCTGCAATGGGACGCGACGGACGTCTGGCGCTTCCGGCTGTCATTCGCGACGGGCACGCGCTTCCCGACGGTCGGCGAACTGTTCCAGGGCACGATCTCGAACAACGCGATCGTCAACAACAACCCGAACCTGCGGCCGGAAAAGGCGATCGACTGGGATTTCACGGCCGAGCGCGACGTCGGCGTCGGTGTCGTGCGCGCGAGCGTGTTCCAGAGCGATCTGCGCGACTCGATCTACAGCCAGACGACGGTGTCGGGCGCGTCGACCGTCACCAACATCTCGAACGTCGATCGCGTGCGCGTGCGCGGCGTCGAACTCGGATTCAGCGGCCGGAACGTCGGGCTGCGCGGGCTCGACATCGACGCGAACGTGTCGGCGAGCAATGCGCAGATCCTCGCCGATACCGCGAATCCCGCGTACGTCGGCTCGCGCTTTCCGCGCGTCCCGCGCATGCGCGCGAACCTGCTCGCGTCGTACCGCTTCGACGAGCACTGGCTCGCGAGCGTCGGCGTCCGCTACTCGGGCCGCCAGTTCAACACGCTCGACAACAGCGACGTGAATCCGGACGTGTACGGCGGCACGAGCATCTTCACGGTCGTCGACCTGAAGGCGCGCTACCGGTTCGACCGTCACTGGACCGCGTCGGTCGGCATCGACAACCTGACGGACCGCCGCTACTACGTGTTCCACCCGTATCCGGGCCGCACTTTCTTTGGAGAACTGAAATGGTCGCTGTGAAATCGCTCGCGGCAGGCTGCGCGCTGTGGCTCGCGGCGCTGTCGCCCGCCCGCGCGCACGACGCACCGAAAGCCGCCGATCCGCATGCGGCGCACATGAGCATGCAGGCCGCGCCGGCGCAACAGAAGCAGCCGCTCGCGACCGGCGCCGCGTTCGACGCGCGGCACCGGCTGTGGGTCGCATGGGTCGAAGGCGCGCACGTCGTCGTCGCGCACTCGGACGACGCGGGCCGGACGCTATCCGCGCCCGTGACCGTCAACGCGATGCCCGAGCCGATCTACACGAGCGCGGAGAATCGGCCGAAGATTGCGACGAGTCCCGACGGTCGCGCGGCGTACGTGTCGTGGTCGATGCCGCTCGATGCGCCGTACACCGGCATGGTGCGCTTCTCGCGCTCGCTCGACGGTGGTGCGACCTGGAGCGTGCCCGTCACCGTCCATCGCGACCGGCAGGCGATCACGCACCGCTTCGACATGATGGCCGTCGACCCGGCCGGCAACATCGCGATCGCGTGGATCGACAAGCGCGATCTCGCTGCGGCGAAGGCGGCGGGGCAGGCGTACGACGGCGCGGCCGTCTACTACGCGGTGTCGCGCGACGGCGGCGTGTCGTTCGAGCCCGAGCGCAAGGTGACCGACCACACATGCGAATGCTGTCGCATCGCGATGGCGATCGATCCGGCCGGACACATCGAGGCCGTGTGGCGCAACGTGTTCCCGGGGCAGATCCGCGACCATGCGCTCGCGGTGTTGCCCGTACCGGCGTCGGAGCCCGTCGTGCCGATCCGTGCGACGTTCTCGAACTGGCATGTCGAGGCCTGCCCCGAGCACGGGCCGGCGCTTGCGATCACGCCCGACGGTACGCGTCATATTGCGTGGTTCGGTGTCGTCGACGGCCGCGCCGACGTGTTCTATTCGCGCATCGGCGCCGACGGCCGGCCGCGCGGCACGCCGTGGGCATTCGGCGCGAATCCGGCGGTGCCGGCCGAGCAGGCATCGCATGCGGCGCTCGTCGCGCGCGGCGACGTCGTCTGGCTTGCATGGAAGGCGTTCGATGGCGACGCGATGCAGATCAAGCTGCGCCGCTCGGACGATCGCGGCGAGCACTGGTCGGCGCCGCACGTGATCGCGTCGACGTCGGGCGCGAGCGACAATCCGCAACTGCTCGACGATGCGGGGCGCATCTACCTGTCGTGGCGCACGCGTAACGACGGCTACCGGCTGATTCCCGTCGAGGGCGCGCAATGAAACGGCTGATGATCCTGATCGGCGCCGTGCTCGCGAGCCTGCCGGCGTGGGCCGGCGAACTGCAACCGCTGCGCGCGGCCGAGGTCGCGAAGTTGTATGCGACGGCGCACGATCGACCGCTCGCGGTCGAGATCTGGTCGCTCGATTGCGGATACTGCCGCGAGAACGCCGCGCATCTCGTCGCGTGGCAGCGCCGGCATCCGGACGTGCAGCTCGCAATGGTCGCGATGGACGCTTATGACGACAACGGTGCGGCGATCGCGCAGGTGCTCGCGCAAATGAACCTGCCGCCGCAGGTCGCGCAGTATGCGAACGCGGAGCCGATGCCCGAGCGTCTGCGGGCGGCGCTCGATGCGGGATGGCGGGGAGAGATGCCGCGTACGGTGTGGATCGGACGCGATGGCGCACGCGAAGCGCGCAGCGGATTGCTGACGACCGGCGTGCTCGACGGCTGGTTGCAGCGCGGCAAGCGCCGCTGAAACGGAAGGCGGCGCGCGCGCAATGCAGCGCGCCGCTTCGATGCAAGAACGAAACGAAAGCGCGCCCGAAGGCGCGCAAGAAGAGCATCAGGCCGCGCGCCTGAATAGCCGGATCACGAACAGCAGGATCACGGCGCCGATGACCGCGACGATCACCGAGCCGATGAAGCCGCTGCCGAGGCTGATGCCGAGCAGCCCGGCCAGCCAGCCGCCGATCACCGCGCCGACGATACCGACGATGATGTCGACGATCAGCCCGAACCCGCCGCCCTTGACGAGCAGCCCGGCCAGCCAGCCGGCGATCGCACCGATGATGAGCCACATAATCAAGCCATGAGTCATGGTGATCCTCTCCTTGTGTTGAGTCGAAATGACCGGACGTCGGCTGTTTCGCCGCAAGCAGCCTGTAGGCGGCATGCGACCTGCCGCGCCGCCCACGCAATGTAACGCGATAGACGGGTCGGAATAGTTAAGTAATGTTATGCACCCTTAACGGGTTTTTCCAGAGGATTCGTCTGCCTACGGCGCGGTGCATACGCAGACGATGCGTGGCGAAATGAAGATGTAAGGAAAGGATGGCGACCGCGCGGCGGTGCGTCGTGCGTCATTGTCCGTGCGACGGCGCCGGTGCGCGCGTATCTGGCAGGCCGTCGCCGGCGTCGGCAATCAGGCGGCCGACGGTCTGCGCATCGCCGATCGTCTCGATCGCCAGCAGCGCGAAGCGCGCGAGAAAGAGCGGGGTATCGGCTTCGCCGATACGGGTCATCGTGCGGCACAGATCGGTGTAGAGGGCGTCGCGTTCGGTGTCGGTCATCATGCGTTCTCCTGAAGATCGGCTGACGTGCGCGGGTGGAGCGCGCGTTCGAGTGCGGTGCTCAGGTCGGCGGCGCGTGCGTCGTGCCAGCGGCCGAGCACGTGTCCGTCCGGACGCACGAGGTAGACGGTGCCGTCGCGCGCACCGTACAGGTCGAATAACCGGCCGTCTGCATCGTAGCCGCCGCATCCCGTCTGTTGCGGTGCCGCGTGCCGCGCGAGCGTAACCAGCGTGAACGGTATGCCGGCGTCGTGCAGGCGCCGCGCGAGATCGGCGAACGACGGATCGGGTGCGCCGTCGCGGGTGAAGCGGAATGCCGTGAAGCACGGGCCGACGAGATCGGTCAGGTGGCCGCGACGCGCGCCGTCGGCGTTGCCGATGTCGCGCGACGCCTGCAGCATCAGTGGACATTCCGCGAGTACCGTGCCGGGCGCCGGCCCGGCCGAAAATGCATCGCGCTTGGGTGCATTGAGCGGCGACGCCGTGTACGCGATCGCCGACGTCTGGCGCGGATTGATCAGCGAACGCAACGCCGGATGCCGGACCGCGAGCGTGAGCACGGCCTTGCGCATCAGGTCGAACGCGAACGACGGCGGCGCCATGAACTCGGTGCTCTTGGTGCCGTAGCGCAGGTTCTCGTGCGTCGCGAACACGCGTTCGTCCGAATAGCTGTCGAGCAGCGCGTCCGACGCGAGGCCGCGCATCACGTACGCCAGTTTCCACGCGACATTGTCGGCGTCGTCGATGCCCGAATTCGCGCCGCGCACGCCGAAGATCGGCACGAGGTGCGCGGCGTCGCCGCAGAACAACACGCGGCCGTGACGGTAGCGTTCGAGCGTCAGCGCGTTCGCCTTGTAGATCGTGATCCAGATCGGCGACCAGTCGCCGCGCTCGCCCATCATGTCGAGCAGGTTCTGTACGCGCGGGAGCACGTTCTCGGGCTTCACGGCCGCTTCGGGATCCTCGTCGTCGCGCAGCTGGTAGTCGATCCGCCATACGTTGTCGGGCTGCTTGTGGACGAGCACCGTCGAGCCGGGGTTCGACGCCGGGTCGAAATACGCGAGCCGTTCGGTCGGACGGTCGCTGTCGAGCGCGATGTCGACGATCACGTAGCGGCCTTCGTAGCGGGTTCCTTGCAGCGACAGGCCGAGCGCATCGCGCATCGTGCTGCGCCCGCCGTCGCTCGCGACGATCCAGTCGGCATCGAGTGCGTAGCCGCCGAGCGGCGTATCGACGTCCAGCCGCACGCTGTCCGGGTGCCGCGTGACGCCGGCGACTTTCGTCTGCCAGCGGATCTCGATGAGCCCGGGGCGGCGCAGCGCGGCATCGAGCAGGAACTGCTCGATGTGATACTGCGCGAGGTTCACCATCGGCGGCAGCTTCTGGTTCTCGTCCTGCGGCATCGTGAAATGCAGCACTTCGTCGCGACGATGGAAGCTGCGTCCGCCGCTCCACGGCAGCCCGACGCGCATGAAGCTGTCGAGCGCGCCGAGCCGCTCGATGATCTCGAGGCTGCGTCGCGAGATGCAGATCGCGCGGCTGCCGTGGCAGACCGAATCGTCTGCTTCGAGCAGCACGCTGCGGATGCCGTGGTTGGCGAGGCCGAGTGCGACGGCGAGGCCCACCGGCCCGCCGCCGACGATCGCGACGCGGTGCCGCTGCGTATCGACACCGTCGCTGCAGGTCGGCAGGTGCGCGGGATGACGCGCGGCGACGAAAGGATATGGCTTGAACTCGATGCCCATCGTTGGCTTCCAGGTTGCACTGATCGGACGCGCACGCTCGACGACGCGATGCGTGCGGGCAGGTTGGATGCAGTATGGAAGCCGCGCCGGACACCGCTGTCCCCATTCCGGGTACAGCGAACGGCTGGCGGCGGGCCGGGATTTACCCCGACGCGTTCAGGATCGGCCAGCGCCGTTCACGGCTGCAGGCACAGCGCAAACAGCTGGCGCTGGCTCGAGATGCCGAGACGCCGGAACGCGCGCTTCTGGTAGGTGACGACGCTCGATGCCTTCACGCCGATCGTGTCGCCGATCTCCTGCGCGGTCTGGCCTTCGAGCACGCCGCGCAGCACGTCGAGTTCGCGCTTGGACAGGGTCGGGCATGCGCCGCGCAGCCGCGCGAGCATCAGTTGCGGGATGCCGATCTGCGTCGAGCCCGCGAGCGCGTAGTGATGCTGCGCAGCCTGCGTGATCAGCGGCGCGAGCGTTTCGATGGCCGCTATTTCGCGCGGCTGGAATGCGCCGCTGCGATGCGCGCGATACAGGTTGATCGACAGCCAGGTCGAGTCGTTCGGCTGCATCAGCAGCGCGAGCCGATCGGATACGTCGGGGCCGCGGTAGCAGGCCGCGCGATACGCGTCATGACCGATCTCGTCGCCGGTCTGCTGATGCAGCAGCACGTCGCGGCGCTGTGTGCCGCGACCGGCGGCCGAGACGATCTTCTGGTTGCCGTCGAGCGCATAGAAATGTCGCGCGTAGGTGTCGGCGACATCGCGCAGGTAGCGGCCGCCGCGATGATCGGCGACCGACACGGTGCGCGGCCGGTTGCCGAACTCGTACGCGAAGATCGTGCACTGCGTGACGGACAGCGCATCGTCGAACAGCTTCAGGATTTCCGCGGCGAACGCGTTCGGCTCGCTGCCGCCGATCGCGGCGACGAGACCGGTCGCGCGGAACACGTCCAGTTGTCCGCCGAGGTTCGGTCGATCGAGACGCCAGGTGCGCATGATGCAGGGGGAGGGCAGGGTGGTCCGGCGATTGTAGTCGGCGGCGCGCGGCGCGGGAGTCGGGAGATGCCCGCAAGTGAAAACGACGGGGCGGGCGCACGATTTCGTGTATCGGAAAGCGTGGAGAAACGTGGCCGGAAAAGAGAAAAGGCCTGGCAAGCGATGCTTGTCAGGCCTTTATATCTTGGTGCCGGAGATAGGAGTCGAACCTACGACCTTCGCATTACGAATGCGCTGCTCTACCAACTGAGCTACACCGGCAGCAGAGAAATGAAATTATATGGTGAAATCCGAAATCTTGGCAATAGGTTTTGCGAATTTTTTTCAGCTTCCTGCTGCTGCTTCGCGAACCCTCGATCCGGCGGACTTCCCGCTTTCACTTCACTGCGATGCGGCCTGTCAGGGCCACATCGCGAAGGCGCGATTGTACTGACGTCTCGCACCTCCGTCCAGTGCTGCAGTGCAAATTTATTGGCCTTCGTTGTGATAGCCGGTCACGCGCTCGACTTCGTTCTTCGAACCGAGGAACACCGGCACGCGCTGGTGCAGGCCGGTCGGCTGCACTTCCATGATGCGCTGCGTGCCCGTGGTCGCGGCGCCGCCCGCCTGTTCGACGATGAACGACATCGGGTTCGCTTCGTACATCAGGCGCAGCTTGCCCGGACGATCGGGCGTGCGCTTGTCGGCCGGGTACATGAAGATGCCGCCGCGGTTCAGGATCCGGTGCACGTCGGCCACCATCGACGCGATCCAGCGCATGTTGAAGTTGTCGCCGCGCGGGCCTTCCTTGCCGGCGTTCAGCTCGTCGACATAGCGCTGGACCGGCTCGTACCAGTGGCGGGCGTTCGATGCGTTGATCGCGTATTCGCGCGTATCGGCCGGGATCTGCATGTTGCTTTGCGTGAGCACCCACGAGCCGACTTCGCGGTCGAGCGTGAAGCAGTTCACGCCGTTGCCGGTCGTCAGCACGAACACGGTCTGCGGGCCGTACACCGCGTAGCCGGCCGCGACCTGCTCCGTGCCCGGCTGCAGGAACGATTCCTCGGTGGCCTGCTTGCCGTCCGGGCAGCGCAGCACCGAGAAGATCGTGCCGATCGACACGTTCACGTCGATGTTCGACGAGCCGTCGAGCGGGTCGAACACGAGCAGGTATTCGCCGCGCGGATAGTTCGCGGGGATCGGGAAGAACGTTTCCATTTCCTCCGACGCCATCGCGGCGAGGTTGCCGCCCCATTCGTTCGCGTCGAGCAGGATCTCGTTCGACAGGATGTCGAGCTTCTTCTGCACTTCGCCCTGGACGTTCTCGCTGCCGGCGGTACCGAGTGCATCGCCGAGCGCGCCCTTCGACACGTTGTAGCTGATCGCCTTGCACGCGCGGGCGACGACTTCGATCAGCAGGCGGAGGTCGGCGGGGAGGTTGTTGGTCTCACGCTGCTGCTCGATCAGGAACTTGGACAGCGTGGTGCGGCGGGCAATGGACATGACAGACTCCGAAAGGCCAAAGAATCCTTGAATTGCCGCAATTTTACCCGGCGCGCCTGCCGGCCCGTCGCCTTTTTTCGTCCGGTTACATGGCCGGGCGGCCGATTCGGCCGGGTTGCGGCGTGCGCCGCAGCCGGGATTCGTGCCGTCGCGGCCGGAAATCACGGCGTTCGAGCTGCCGTCGGGCCCTGACCCCGACCACGCTTGCGGCAACAAAAAAAGCCGGCGCCGCAACGGGGCGGCGCCGGCTTCGTTGCGCGCGAGCGCGAGGCGAAGCGCGTGCGTGACGTTACGCGAGCGCCTTCTCGACAATCTCGCGCACGTCGCGCGATTTCGCGCCGGCCGCGACCTGCTCGAGCGCTTCGCGCATCCGGTCGCGCAGCGCCGGCGTGAAGCGGCGCCACAGTTCGAGCGAGCGGGCGAGGCGTGCGGCGACCTGCGGGTTGATCGCGTCGAGCGCGAGCACCTGCTCGGCCCAGAACGCGTAGCCCGAACCGTCCGCCGCGTGGAATTGCGCCGGGTTCGCCGCGCAGAAGCTGAAGATCAGCGAGCGTGCGCGGTTCGGGTTCTTGAGGTTGAACGCGGGGTGGGCCATCAGCGTGCGGACCTTCGCGAGCGTCGGCTGGGCGGACGTGCCGCGCTGCGCGGCCTGCATCGCGAACCACTTGTCGATCACGAGCGCTTCCTTCTCGAAGCGACGGTAGAAGTCGTCGAGCGCACGCGTGGCCGCGTCGTTCGCGCCCGAGGCCGCGGCGGACAGCAGTGCGCCGAGCGCGGCGGCGCGATCGGTCATGTTGTTCGCCGCGTCGTACTGCGCGGTCGCGATGCGCACGGCGTCGGCCGGATCCTCGAGTTCGGCGAGATACGCGAGCGCGAGGTTCTTCAGCGCGCGGCGGCCGGACGCTTCGGGCGTCGGCTCGTACGCGCCCGGCGTCTGGTGCTGCTCGTACGCGGCGAGCCACTCGGCGCGCAGCGCGGCCGCAAGCCGGCGGCGCACGAACTGGCGTGCGCGATGCACGGCGGCCGGATCGGCTTCCGCCATCTGGTCGGCCAGGTAGGTTTCCGACGGCAGCGTCAGCGCGAGTTCGCGGAACGCGGGAGACAGGTTTTCGTCGGTCAGCACGCGGCGGAACGCGGCGACGAAGTGCTCGCCGAGCGTGAGCGGTTCGTTCGCGGCGGCGCGCGTGGCGAGCGTCAGCAGCGCGCGCGTCGCGAGCCGCTGGCCGGCTTCCCAGCGGTTGAACGGGTCGCTGTCGTGCGCGAGCAGGAATGCGAGATCGTCTTCACTGTAGTCGTACTCGACGATCACCGGTGCCGAGAAATTGCGCAGCAGCGACGGCAGAGGCTGTTCCGGCACGTCGACGAACGTGAAGGTCTGTTCGGTGTCGGTGAAGTCGAGCACGCGCGTCGTGCCCGACGCGGCGGCTTCGCCGTCGAGGCGCAACGGCAGGTCGCGGCCGTCGCGGCCAATCAGGCCGATCGCGAACGGGATCAGCAGCGGCCCCTGTTGCGTCTCGCGCGCCGCCGGCGACGCGTCGCCGTAGCCCTGCGCGAGCGTGACCGCGTAGCGGCGCGCATCCGCGTCGTACGCGGTGCGCACCGACACGCGCGGCGTGCCGGCCTGACTGTACCAGCGCTCGAACTGCGCGAGATCGCGTCCGTTCGCGTCGGCCATCGCGTGACGGAAGTCGTCGCACGTCACCGCGTGACCGTCGTGGCGCTTGAAGTACAGGTCCATCCCCTTGCGGAACCCGTCGCGGCCGAACAGCGTCTGGTACATCCGCACGACTTCCGAGCCTTTCTCGTACACGGTCATCGTGTAGAAGTTGTTGATCTCGACGTAGCTTTCCGGACGTACCGGATGCGCCATCGGGCCCGCGTCCTCGGCGAACTGCAACTGGCGCAGCACGCGCACGTCCTCGATGCGCTTGACCGCGCGCGCCGCCGATGCGACGTCGTCGCCCGCGGCCATGTCGGCCGAGAACTCCTGGTCGCGGAACACCGTCAGGCCTTCCTTCAGGCTCAGCTGGAACCAGTCGCGGCAGGTCACGCGGTTGCCGGTCCAGTTGTGGAAGTACTCGTGGCCGACCACCGACTCGATGTTCGCGAAGTCGGTGTCGGTCGCGGTCTCGGGGTTCGCCAGCACGTACTTCGTGTTGAAGATGTTGAGCCCCTTGTTCTCCATCGCGCCCATGTTGAAGTCGCCGACCGCGACGATCATGAAGCGGTCGAGATCGAGCTCGAGACCGAAGCGCTTCTCGTCCCATCGGATCGAGTGGACCAGCGAATCCATCGCGTGACGGGTCTTGTCGAGATCGGCCGGTTCGACCCACACCTGCAGCAGCTTTTCCTTGCCGGAGCCGGACGTGATCTTCTCCTCGATCGCGACGAGCTTGCCCGCGACGAGCGCGAACAGGTAGCTCGGCTTGCGGAAAGGGTCTTCCCATTTCGCGAAGTGGCGGCCGTCGGGCAGCTCGCCCGAGTCGACCAGGTTGCCGTTCGACAGCAGCACCGGATACGCGGCCAGGTCGGCGCGCAGCGTGACGGTGTACGACGCCATCACGTCGGGGCGGTCGAGGAAGTAGGTAATGCGGCGAAAGCCTTCGGCCTCGCACTGCGTGAAGAAGTTGCCGCTCGATACGTAGAGGCCCGACAGCGTCGTGTTCTGGTCCGGCGTGCACGCGCTGTCGAGCGTGAGTTCGAACGCGTCGGGCACGTTTTCGACGGTCAGCCCGTGTTCGTGTGCGCGCACCGCACCGTACGGCGCGCCGTCGAGCTGCGCGCCGAGGAATTCGAGCGCTTCGCCCATCAGCTCCAGATGCGGGGTGGGCACCGCATCCGGATTGCGGCGCACGCGCATCGTATTCCTGACGATCGTGCGGGCCGGCGCGAGATCGAATTCGAGTGCGACGGAATCGATGAGGAAGGCCGGCGGCGTATAGTCGGCGCGGCGGATCACGGTGGAGGAGGCGTTGTCGGACATGGTCGTCGAGATCGGTGGAGTGGGGATCGGGCCCGCTGCGCGGGCCGGGTGAACCGGGCCATTGTACAAAGGCTTGCGGCCGCGTGCCGGGCGAACTTTTTACCGGTTCCGGCAGTCCGCGTATTATCGGCATCCCGTGCGGTTCGCGTGGTGCGACGAACGGGTGACGGATCGACGAGGATCGACATGAAACGTGAATGGATTCAACGCGGTGCGGGCTGGACGGCGGTGCTGTGCGTGGCGCTGCTGACGGGCTGCACCAGCTACGTGACGACGCAGGTCACGGCCTTCTCCGACTGGAGCGGCAGCGACGCGACACGCACTTACGCTTTCACGCGCACGGATGCGCAGAAGCACAGCATCGAGCAGTCGACCTACGAGCCGATCGTCTCGAACGAGCTGTCCGCGTATGCGTTCCGGCAGGTGCCGGCCACGCAGGCGCGCTATCTGGTCGGGCTGGCCTACGGGGTCGGCAGCGATCTGGTGACGGTGCCGCAGCCGGTCTACTACGATCCGTGGTTCATGGGGCCGGGGCCGTACTGGCGGGGCGGGCCGTGGGGCCCGTGGGGGCCCTGGGGGCCGATGCCGGCCGGCTACGTCGCGCAGACCTATCAGGTCTTCGACTACACGCTCGGCATCCGGATTACCGAGCGCGCGACCGGCAAGGAGGTCTATAACGTGACCGCGCGCACTACCGGCGACAACGGCGCGCTGCTTTATGCGATGCCGTTCCTCGCACGCAGCGCGCTCGCCGATTTCCCGTTGGCGAACGGCGCGATCCGCACGGTGCGGCTGCCGGTCGACAAGCGCGGCGGGCCGGCTGCGCCGCCGGCCGCCAACGAGCGAGCGGTGCCGGCCGTGCCGGCATCGGGCGCGGCGGTCGCGAAGTAACGCGCCATCTCGTCACCGGCGCGGCCGTCTGGCCGCGCCGCCTGTTGCCTGCCTGCGTCAGGCCCCGACGCCCAGCAGCGCCAGCGCGCCCAGCACGACGAACAGCGCGGCCGCGATGCCGTGCACCAGCTTCGTCGGCAGGCAGTGCGCGAAACGGTCGCCCAGCAGGATCGCGGGCACGTTCGCGAGCATCATCCCGAAGGTCGTGCCGGCCACCACGCCGATGTAGTCCTGGAAGCGCGCGGCGAGCGCGACGGTCGCGATCTGCGTCTTGTCGCCCATTTCCGCGAGGAAGAACGCGACGAGCGTCGCGCCGAACACGCCGAGCCGCGAGCGGTTCGTGTTGGCTTCGTCGGCATCGAGCTTGTCCGGTACGAGGATCCACAACCCCATCGCGATGAACGAGAACGCGAGCGCCCAGCGCATGATCGACGGCGTGACGAGTACCCCCAGCCATTCGCCGAGCGCACCGGCGAGGCCATGGTTCACGAGCGTCGCGACGAGCACGCCGAGAATGATCGGCATGGGCTTGCGATAGCGCGCGGCCAGCACGAGGGACAGCAGTTGGGTCTTGTCGCCGATTTCAGCGAGGGCGACGGCGCCGGTGGAGATCAGGAAGGCTTGGGACACGTACGGGGTTCCACGGGCCGGTGTTGTGCGTGCGAGCGACGATCCGCCGCGCGCCGGGCCCTGATGCGGCGCGCAGTGAACCATCGGTCTCGCCAGGCCTCGGTGGCTGCATCCGCCATGGCCGAACGGCCAAGTCTGTTGACGGACGCCCCCGTCACGATGCGCGCCGGGGGCGCGGGACATCGAGCGGAGCGGCTACTCCCCAATGAGCGGCGAATTCTAGCACGGCGCGTGCCGTGCGCGGTGCGGATTCGGCGGCCCGGCATGCGCTGCAGCGCACGCCGGAGCAGGGTGAGGCAAACGCGCGTGAGTTACGCGGCGGCGCGGCGTGCGGCGCCGCGCTCGTGCACGAGCCGGCCGGCCGCGTACGTGCGGTACACGGCGCGGTCGTCGCCGAGCAGCGCGAACGCGAACAGCAGTTCCTCGAGCGACTCCGCGCGCTTCGTGCGGCGCGCGAGCAGCGGCGTGGCCTGCGGGTCGAGCACGACGAAGTCGGCTTCGGTGCGCGGCGCGAGCGTGCCGACCGTGTCGGCGAGATCGAGCGCCTGCGCGGCGCCGGCCGTCGCGAGCCAGAACATCCGCGTGGCGGTCAGATGGTGGCCCGACAGCCGCGCGACCTTGTGCGCCTCGTTCATCGTCTGCAGCATCGAGAACGACGTGCCGCCGCCGACGTCGGTCGCGAGCGTGACGGGCACGTCGTATTCGCCGGCCTTGTCGAAGTCGAACAGCCCGCTGCCGAGGAAGAAGTTCGACGTCGGGCAGTGCGCGACGACAGTGCGCGTCTCGGCCATCCGGCGGCGGTCCTCGTCGTCGAGGTGGATGCAGTGGCCGTATACCGCGCGCGGCCGCAGCAGCCCGTAGTGGTCGTAGATGTCGAGATAGCTGCGGTGCCCGGGGAACAGCTCGGCCACCCATTTCACTTCATCGACGTTTTCCGCGACATGGCTTTGCACGAACACGTCCGGATGGCGGCGCGCGAGTTCGCTGCACGCCTCGAGCTGCGCCTCGGTGGACGTCGGCGCGAAGCGCGGCGTGAGCGCGTACATCTGGCGGCCGTTGCCGTGCCAGCGGTCGATCAGCTCGGCGCTGTCGTCATAGCCCGATTGCGCGGTGTCGCGCAGGAACTCGGGGCAGTTGCGGTCCATCAGCACCTTGCCCGCGATCATCCGCAGGTCGCGCGCGTCGCTCGCCGCGAACAGCGCGTCGGCCGACTGCTTGTGCACGGTGCAGTAGACGAGCGCGCTCGTCGTGCCGCAGGCGAGCAGTTCGTCGACAAAGAAGTCGGCGACCTCGCGCGCATGCTCCGGATCGCCGAACTGGCGCTCGGTCGGGAACGTGTACTTGTCGAGCCACGGCAGTAGGCCGGGGGCCGGCGACGCGATCATGTCGGTCTGCGGATAGTGGATGTGCGTGTCGATGAAGCCGGGCACGATCAGCTTGTCGCGCAGGTCGTGGACGACCGCGTCGCGCGCGAGCGTCGCGGCGAGCCGCGCATGCGGGCCGGCCGCGACGACCTTGCCGTCGTCGACGATCAGGAGGCCGTCGGTCTCGTGGATCGCGGCCTGGCTCGACTGTGCCGGGTCGCCGTTGAAGGTCAGCAGCTGGGAACGGAAAGCGGTTTGCGTCATGACGAATGGTCCTGCATCAAGGTGAGGCGAACAGAAGAAAACGGTCGGCGCCGCGCGGGCGACGGCATGGAGGGCGCTGCCCGCGCATGCGCGATGGCGGGGGCGCCGCGGCAAGCGCGCACGCGAGCGTGGCGGCCGCAGCCGCCATCGCTGGGTGGCCGGCAGGCAGCGCCGCGACGGCGGGCGCAATCGCGACCGGCGCGGCAGCGCGCTGCATGACGAACCGCAACGACAGGCTTCGGCGCGCGACGACGCACGACGCCGTCGCCGCGCGGGCGACCGGCGCGATGCCGGCGTGCATGGGCCGCGCACGCATGCGGCCAGCGCGGCGCAGGGCCGGACCGGTCGTCGCGAAGCGGATGTCGTTGCGGTGTTTCATCTGTCTAGCGAACCTCGATGCCGGCCGTCACGCGGCCTGCCAGTACGTATCGAGACGCGCGATCAGCGCATCGCGCTGCGCCGCGTCGACGAACGACGCCTCGAAGCCGTTGCGGATCACCGCGTGCACTTCGGCGTCCGTCAGTTGCAGTCCGTCGACCGTCGCGAAGTAGTTGTCGTTGACGTAGCCGCCGAAGTAGGCCGGATCGTCGGAGTTGATCGTTACCGCGACACCGCGATCGAGCAGCGCCTTCAGCGTGTGCTTCGCCATGTCGTCGAACACGCACAGCTTCAGGTTCGACAGCGGGCACACGGTCAGCGCCGTGCGCGTGCGCGCGAGGCGTTCGACGAGCGCCGCGTCCTCGATGCTGCGCACGCCGTGGTCGATCCGGTCGACCTTCAGCACGTCGAGCGCTTCGTGGATGTAGGCCGGCGGGCCTTCCTCGCCGGCATGCGCGACGAGCTTCAGCCCGAGCGCGCGCGCCTTCTCGAACACGCGCGCGAACTTCGTCGGCGGATGGCCGAGCTCGGACGAGTCGAGGCCGACGCCGATCAGCCGATGGCGATAGCGTTCGAACAGCGGCAACGCGGATTCGAACGTCGCGAGCGCGTCCTCTTCGGACAGGTGGCGCAGGAAACACAGGATCAGCTTGCTCGACAGCCCGCGCTGCTCGGCATCGGCGAGCGCGCGGTCGATGCCGGCCACCACCGTTTCGATCGGCACGCCGCGTTCGGTGTGCGTCTGCGGGTCGAAGAACAGTTCAGTGTGGACGACGTTGTCGGCGAGCGCGCGCTCGCAGTACGCGGCCGTCATGTCGTAGAAATCCTGCTCGGTCAGCAGCACGCTCGCGCCGGCGTAGTAGATGTCGAGGAACGACTGCAGGTCGGTGAACGCGTAAGCGGCGCGCAGCGCGTCGATCGACTCGTACGCGAGCTTCACGCCGTTGCGCTGCGCGAGCGCGAAAATCAGTTCGGGCTCGAGCGAGCCTTCGATATGGATGTGCAGCTCCGCTTTCGGAGCGCGGGCAATCTTGTCCTTGAATGTCGGGGTCATGGCGTTGTTCTTGGTCGGTCAGAATGTTGGGGAAGCCTGCGCGGACGCGTTTGCCTCGACGGCCTGCAGCAATTGCGCAGCCACCGAGATTGCGATCACTTCGGGCGCCTTGTCGATGATGCCTTCGACGCCGATCGGGCAGCGCATCCGCGCGACCTGGGCCGGGTCGATGCCGATCGCTGCCAGCCGATGATCGAACTGCACGCGTTTGGTGTGCGAGCCGGTCATCCCGAAGTACGCATAGTCGCCGCGCCGCAGGATGCGCTCGGCCAGCACGAAGTCGAGCGTGTGATCGTGCGTCATCACGACGAAGTACGCGTGCGGCGGCGCCGTGTCGACGGCATCGGCCGGGCTGGCGACCGCGTCGATCGCGAGATTGCCGATCCCGGCGAGTGCCTCGGCCGGCGGGAACACCGCATCGGGCCCGTCGATCCAGCGCACGTGGCACGGTAGCGTCGCCAGGATCTTCACGAGCGCGGTGCCGATGTGTCCGGCGCCGAACAGCACGACCGGGAACGCATACGGCGCGATCGTTTCGGTCATCAGCGACACGCCGCCGGTTTCCCACAGCAGGCAATCGGCACGCGCGGCGGGCGATTCGGGCTCGCTCAGCAATGGCACACCCGGCGAGGGGCCGAATGATACGCTACGCACGGTCGCGGCGCCGGCCGCGACGCGCTTCGCGAGCGACATGATCCAGCCGAGGTCGCCGACGTCGAGCCGCTCGAACGCGAGCACGACCGCGCCGCCGCAGCACTGGCCGAGGCTCGGGCCGAGCGCGAGCCGTTCGAGCCTGCGCGCGTGGGGCACGTGCGCGCCGTCCTTCAGCAGATGCCGCGCGATCTCGATCGCCTTCCATTCCAGATGGCCGCCGCCGATTGTATGGCGGGCCGTGTCGCGCGTGACGAGCATCTTGGTGCCGGCCTCGCGCGGCGCGGAGCCGTCGGTATGCGCGACCGTCACGAGCACGGCCGCTTCGCCGTGCGCGAGCAGTTGCTGCAGATCGCCAAGCCAGGCTTCCATCAGCACGCTCCGTTCGGGGCGACGCGGCACGACGCGCGGTGCGGGCGGGCGGGCGTGGCGGCAGCGAGGACGGATGGGAGCGAGGCGGGCCTGCCGCACGACTGATGCCGTGCGGTGGCCGTGCGCCGAAGGCGCGCGCGAACGACGCCGCGGGATGCGCGGACGCCATGAGGGTGACGGATGCGGATGGTTTGCGTTGTCATGATGAATCCAGTCGACATTGCGGATCGGGCGCGCGTTACGCTGGAGGTGAGACCGCCTGGCCTCGCGCACGTAGATCGCCATCCAGTCGCGAAGATAGCACCGCAAAGCGACGGGAACATTGCCGGGCGGTGATCCGGGCTATCAGACAGCGATCATGTCGATCATAGGCCCGCCGCGCGGGATCGGGGCGCCGATGCGCACGCATCGGGCCGAAACGCTTGCGCGGCGGGGCGTGCGCGCGGATGTCGCGCGATGCGCGTTCGCCCGGAAATCCGGGCTGCGGCGGCGGTAGGTGTTTACGCGCGGCCGGCAGGGTGCGGCCGCGCGGGGACGTTGCCGGCGCAGGCGGGCGGTGCGGCTTCGCGGCCTCGACCGGTCGGCCGGACCGCGTGGCGCGGCCGGTCAGCCTGCCAGCTTGCGGCGATGGCGCCAGAGGCTCGAGACGACGGCAACCAGGATCACGGCGAAGCCGATCAGCGCCCAGCCGGGCAGCAGGATGCCGAAAATCGGCGGGTAGACCGTCTCGCACAGGCCGGCGACCTTGAACATGCCGGGGAACCACTGGGCGGGCGGCAGGCTGTCGACGATCGGCTGCAGCGTGTCGAAGCCGCAGCTGAAGCCCGGATTCATCTGGATCGACAGATGGCGCGCCGCCGTGCCGACGCCGCCGGCCGCGGCGATCGCGATCAGCAGTTCGAGCACCCAGATGCCGCGCCAGTTGCGCATTCCGGCGGCGAGGAACGCGAAGATGCCGATCGCCGCGAAGAAGTAGCGCTGGATGATGCACAGCGGGCATGGGTCCTCGTTCTTCACGTACTGCAGGTACAGCGCGCCGGCCAGCAGGGCGATGCACACCCAGCCGAGCAGCATCAGCAGGCGGCGTTCACGGCGGAGGGCGAGCGTGGTGTCGTTCATGTCGGCGGGATTCCTGTCGTTGGTCGGTCCGAGAAACAATCGCGCGATTTTAGCGCGAACGATCTGGCACGAAACTGACAGCGCGCGTGCGGCACCACGCCGCAGCCGCTTCGTCCGCTCCATCGCCCGCCGTCATTGCGCGGGTGCGCTCAGCGGATCGTGTTCAGCACGGCCTCGACTGCCTGGCCGATCGCGAGCAGCGCGTCGTCGCGTTGCGGCGCGGCCGCGAGCATCAGGCCGACCGGCGCCGCGTCGCGCGGATGGCAGGGCAGCGACAGCGCACATGCGTCGAGGAAGTTGAACGCGCTCGGGTTGCGCAGGATCAGCGCATTGGTGCGCGTGAACACGGCGTCGTCCGCTTCGAGTTCCGCGATGCGCGGCGGCACGACGGGCACGGTCGGCGCGACGAGCGCGTCGAAGCGCGCCCAGACCGTGTGCGCCGCTTCGTCCAGCATCGCGTGGCGGGCGGCGAGCAGGTCGAGATAGTCGGCCGCGCTCGCCGGCTCGCCCTTCAGGATGCGCGACAGCACGCGCGGGTCGTATTGGTCGCGGTGCTGCGCGAGCAGCGGGCGATGCCACGCGTACGCCTCGATCGGCGAGAAGCCGAAGCGGTTGATGTCCGGCAGCCGGTCGAGCGCGGAAAAGCGTACTTCCTTGACGATCGCGCCGGCGGCTTCGAGATGCTTCAGCGATGCGTCGAGCGCGGCGGCGACGTCCGCGTCGACGCCGTCCGTCACATAGTTGGTCAGCACGCCGAGCCGCACGCCTTCGAGCGGCCGCGTTGCAGGCACGTGCGGCTCGAGGCCCGCGAGCATCCGGTCGACGAGCGCGCAGCACGCAACCGTCAGGCCGATCGGGCCGAACGAGTCGAGCGTCGTCGACAGCGGCACGCCGCCTTGCGTCGGAATCCGGCTCGCGGTCGGCTTGAAGCCCGTGAGCCCGCACAGCGCGGCCGGAATCCGGATCGAGCCGCCGGTGTCGGTGCCGAGCGCAACGGCCGCCATCCCGTCGGCGACGGACGCGGCCGCGCCGGACGACGAGCCGCCGGCAATCCGCGCGTCGCCCGGTACGTCGCGGCGGTATGGCGAGCGCGGCGTGCCGAAGTGCGGATTCAGGCCGAGCCCCGAGAACGCGAACTCGCTCATGTTGGTGCGGCCGACCAGCACCGCGCCCGCACGCTTGAGCCGCGCCACGGCGACCGCATCCGCCTGCGCGGGCGGCGCGCCGTCGAGCACGCGCGAACCGGCGCGCGTCACCTGGCCCGCGACGTCGAACAGGTCCTTCACCGACACGGGGATGCCCGCGAGCGGCGACAGCACGGTGCCCGCGGCACGCAGGCGATCGTGCGCGTCGGCGGCTGCGCGCGCGTTGTCGGCGTCGACTTCGGTGAAGACGGCCGCGCCCTGGCCCGACGGATCGGCGATTCGTTCGAGCGCGACGTCGACGAGCGCGCGGCTCGTGGTCCGGCCGGCGGAGAGGTCGGCGGCGAGCTGGGCGAGCGGGGGGAAGGGCGTGAAAGTGGTCATGGGCGGCTCAGGGGCGAAGCTGTTGGACAAGGGTGGCGCGAAACGAATCGATATGGCGTTCGACGGCCGCGCGCGCGCCGGCGGCGTCGCGCGCGGACAGCCGCTCGAACAGTTCGCGGTGTTCGCGCTGGACGTCGGACAGGTGGTGCGGTTCGGACAGCGTGACGAACCAGAAGCGCAGCGAGCGTTCGTGCAGCGCGCGCAGGATCTCCGCGAGCACCGTATTGCGCGCCGCCGCGGCGATCGCCTGATGAAGCGCGCGGTCGAGTTCCATCATGCCCTCGACGTCGTGCGTGTCGACGCACGACTGCCCGTCGTCGAGCAGCACGGCGATGCGGGCGAGATCGTCGGGCGTCGCGTGGCGGGCGGCGAGTTCGACGCAGTGCGCTTCGTTGATGCGCCGCACCTCGATCACCGCGACGATGTCGTCGAGCGACAGCGGCTGCACCAGCAGCCCCTTGCGCGGCATCACGGACAGCAGCCCTTCGAGCACCAGCCGGTGCACGGCCTGATGGACGGGCGTGCGGCCGATGCCGGTGCGTGCGACGAGGTCGGCTTCGTTGAGCGCGGCGCCGGGCTTCAGGCGCATCGTGATGATGTCGCGCTGGATCAACGCGTACGCGCGGTCGGCGAGGCTGAGCGTCGATGCGGCGGGCCGGCTTTGCGGCGCGTCTGTCAGCGCGTTCATGCGGACGGCGGCGCGGTGGCCGGACGGGGCACGATCATGGCGGGGCGATCGGGAAGCGTGGATGATTCGTGGATATTATTGTGATATATCAGCGATGTCCAGTCAGCTTCCCGATCTCGGGAAGCAGCAGAACAGGGCCGGCGACGCGTTCGGTGCGGGATGCGACAGCTTGCAACAATATCGACAGGATGTTGCAGGTTTACCGCGCGATCGTGCGCTGACGCATAATGAATCCTCGTCAATCCAATACGCGCGAGCGACGTACCAGACCATCGTCATGAGCGAAAACACGTCTTCCCCGGCCGGTCTGCCCGGCACCTCATCCGCTTCTTCCTATTCCCCCCGTTTCGATCCGGCGAACACGCCCGCCGCGCAGGCTGCCGCTGCGCAGCACGTCGCTGCGGACGGCGCATCGACGGTCACGGCCGCGTCCGAGCCGGGCGCGCCGGGTGCCGCCGTCGACGGTGTTGCAGCGTCGCCGAAACCCGGCGCACCGCCGCCCGGCTTCGGCGCGCAGCCCGATTTCGAGACGCCGCGACCGCCGCCCGCGAGCGCGCAGAATGCGCCGCCGGCTTACCTGAAACAAAGCGACACGCCGTGGTCGGTGTTCGGCCGGATTGTGGCGGCGCGCGCGCGCCGGCTGTTCGACCGCGCCGGCCAGCGGATCACGCAGCGCACGCTGCGCATCGGCGTGTCGGCGCGGATCTTCCATCCGGAGCCGGGCGCGAAGGGGCTGCGCGGCAAGACGCTGCAATATCTCGAGGAATCGATCGCGCACTGGGTGATGTCGCGCGACGTGCTCGTGTTCATGATTCCGACCGTCGGTCACCAGGGCATGCTGCACCCGAGCAACATCCGTCTGCGCGATTACGCGAAGCATCTCGACGGCCTGCTGCTGCAAGGCGGCGCCGACGTGTCGCCGCAAACCTACGCGGCGTCGGATGCGCACCCCGAATGGCCGGGCGACCGCGTGCGCGACATGTACGAGCTCGAGCTGTTCCACGAGTTCGTCGAGTCCGGCAAGCCGGTGCTCGGCGTGTGCCGCGGCGCCCAGCTGATCAACGTCGCGTTCGGCGGGTCACTGTACCAGGACATCGCGACCGACGTGCCGACCGCGAATGCGCACGTGAGCGAGCATTACGACCAGCATCGCCACGCGATCCGCTTCCCCGACTCGTCGACGCTCGCGAGCATGTTTCCCGGGCGAAGCGAAGCGATCGTCAACTCGATCCACCATCAGGCGATCCGCGATCTCGGCCGCGATCTGAACATCGAGGCCGTGTCGGCCGGCGACGGGATCATCGAGGGCATCCGCTACCGGCGTGCGCCGTTCGTCGTCGGCGTGCAATGGCACCCGGAGTTTCATCGCGCGGGCGGCTCGGAACTGCTCGACTGCACGCCGCTGCTCGATGCATTCCTGCGGGCGGCGCGCGAAACCCGCCTGTAGCCGGCGCTTGCACTGCCGCGCAGGCAGGCCGGCCGCATCCCGTTAATTTCGAGATGCGGCCGTTTCCTTTTGAACGATAATCGCGACTCCCGATTCGTTCGCCGGAGTCTGACGTTGGCCTGCCGATATTTTTCCCTTGCACGATGCGCAACCTGGATCGTTGCGATGGCCGCCTGCGCGCATGCGGGCGCCGCGTGGTCCGCCGACGCGAGCGCGCCCGTCGCGGGCACCCGCCCCGCGGTGACGAGCCTGAGCGGCGATACCGCGCCCGCGACGTCGGCGTCGGCCGCAACCGCGACGGACGCCGCCGCGCAAGGCAATGTGGCCGAACTCACGCGGATGCTGCACGACGGCCGGATCGTCGAGATGCGCACCACCTACAACGGCAGCTACGGCGCGAGCCTGATGTTCGATTCGCGCGAGATGACGTATTACGTCGCGCTGTTCCAGGACAAGCATCTGTGGCGCGTGATCCGGTCGCAGGAGAAGAACCGCGCGGAGATGGTGTACGCGAACTTCGTCCAGCAGACGGCGCAGCTTGCGGACGTCGAGATCCGTCGCACCGAACTTCAGGCGCAGAAGACGTTCCTCGAACGCGTGATCGGGCTGCAGGCGAATCGCGCGCAGCAACTGCAGGCCGATCTGAGCGTCGCGCGCAGCCAGCAGGCCGAGGTGGCGCAGCGGCAGAAGTCGGCGCAGGAGCAGACGCAGGCGCTGCAGGTCGAGAAGCGGGCGGCGCAGATGCAGTTGCGCGATCTGCAGGAGCAGGTGCGGCAACTCGAGCGGCAGGCCGAAACGGGGTTGCCCGCGCACAAGTAATCTTGTATCGATCCAGCGGGATCGAGATGAACGAAACCCGGCGAAGCAGGCTTCGCCGGGTTTTTTATTGGGTGGGCGTCAGCAGGGGAACGTGCCGGGTGCGTCGATCGGGCGGCGGTGCGACGGTTGCGACGAGCGGTTGAAGTGAGCCGCGGGCGCATCCGCCGCCCGTACAGGGGCGATCGGTCGATCAGAGCGATCGGGTTCTGATCCGCCTGTCGGGATGATTCGTCCGAGCCGAATGCGGCGACGGCAACCGCGGGCCCGGTCCAAGGCAACTGTTGGCTTCGCGTGGCTTCAGGCGTCGCGCAACGCGCACGCGACCGTCGCCGCCACGTCGAGCCACTGTCCCGGTGCGGACTGCCGGGCGAGCCTGGCGTGCGGATACCAAGGGCAGTCGTCTCCGGTGAACCAGCGCCAGTCGGATGCGAACGGCAGCATGATCCACAGCGGCTTGCCGAGCGCGCCCGCGAGGTGCGCGACCGCCGTATCGATCGTGACGACGCCGTCGAGCCGTGCGATCAGCGCGGCCGTGTCGGCGAAGTCGTTCAGCCGCCCGTCGAGGCGATGCACGCGCGGATGCGCGTCGACGCGCGCCTGTTCATCGTCGTCGAGCGCCGGCTGCAGCACGACCCAGTCGATGTCCGGCAGCGCGAGCAGCGGCGCGAGCGCGTCGAACGGCATCGAGCGGTTTTCCTGCGCCTGCCGGCGCCCCGACCACGCGAGACCGAACTTGCGCTTCGACTGCCCGCCGAGCGAGCCGCGAAAGCGCCGGTGCGCGCTGTCCGGCGCATCGAGGTAACGCTCGCCCGCGACGATGTCGGCCGGCTGCAGACCGAGCAGGAAAGGCAGGCTCATCAACGTGCACGCGACGTCCGCCGCCGGCGGCTTCGCGGCGCCCTGTGCGACGAGCGTCACGCGCCAGCGCGTCGCGGCAGGTGCGAGCAGCGCGACGAGTTCCGGCTGCACTTCGAGCACGACGCGCGCGCAGCGCGCGCGGGCCAGCGGCACGAAGCGGACGAACTGCAGCGTGTCGCCGAAGCCCTGTTCCGCACGGATCAGCAGCGTGCGCGACGCAATCGGCTCGCCTTGCCAGCGCGGCAGCGTGCCGAGCGGCGTCGCGCCCGGCGTGTCGTGGCGCGTTTCGTACGCGGGCAGGCCGCGTGTGAAGTCGCCCAGCGTCAGCAGCGTGACGGCGCGGTGCAGTTGCGCGAGTTTCAGGTCGGGGGCGACGCGCAGCGCCTGGTCGAACGCGCGCAGCGCCATCTCGTGCGCACCGAGTGCGTGATGCGCATTGCCGAGGTTCAGCCACGCGAGACTGAACGCCGGATCGAGGCCGACCGCGCGTTCGTAGTAGGGCAGCGCTTCGCGCTGGCGTGCCTGCGCGCACAGCGCGTTTGCGAGCCCGAACAGGGCGAGCGGGAACGGCGGGTGCAGCGCGAGCGCGGCCTCGAACGCCGCCGCGGCTTCACTGTGACGGCCGAGCGCCTCGAACGTGTTGCCGAGATTGAAATGCGCGGCGACGAAACGCGGCTGCGCGGCGATCGCCGCCTGGAAGTGCGCGATCGCGTCGTCGGCCCGGCCCATCGCGTTCAGCGCCATCGCGAGATTGTTGTGCGCGCCGGCATGTCCGGGACGCAGCTCGAGCGCGCGATGGAATGCGGCGATCGCGTCGTCGTGACGGCCGAGCGCATTCAGCGCGTTGCCGAGGTTGTTGTGGATCGACGCATCGTCGGGCGTGAGCCGAAGTGCGCGGCCGAACGCGTCGACGGCATCCTCGTGGCGCTGCAGCGCCGCATACGCGTTGCCGAGGTTGTAGTGCGCGAGCGGAAATTCGGGCGCGAGCGTCAGCGCGTTGCGAAACCGGTCGATCGCTTCGTCGAGCCGGCCGAGCGCCTTCAGCGCGTTGCCGAGATTGAGCTGCAGCGCGGCGTCGCCCGGGCGCAGCTCGACCGCACGCCCGACGAGATCGGCTGCCTCGGCATGCTGGCCCTGCTGATGCCGCAGCACGCCGAACAGATGCAGCGCGTCGGCGTCGGCGGGATTGGAGGCGAGTGCGGTGCGATAGCCGTGCTCGGCCTCGGCGAGGCGGCCCGCGCGGTGCGCGGCATACGCTCGGTCGAATGCGGAATCCATGACGCGAAAACTGGCGGAAAGCGCGTATTTTCCCACATTGCGCGCGGGTACCCCGGATCGGCCGGTCAGCATATGGCCCCGTCACGCAGAGCGGCGTAGACTTGCAGGATCGCGTGTCATCGAGGCTCTCATGGCTGACACACTGCTCGATATCCCGCCCGTGCTGATCGTCGGCGCAGGCCCGACCGGCCTTGCCGCTGCGATGAGTCTCGCGCGTGCCCGCGTGCCGGTGCGCATCATCGACCGGCTCACCACGCCCGCACCGTATTCGCGTGCGATCGGCATTCAGGCGCGCACGCTCGAACTGCTGGAGCAGCATCGCGCGGTCGAACCGTTTCTCGTGCTGGGGCATCGCGCGCATGCGGCCGCGTTGCATGCGGACGGCCGCGTGATCGCGCGGCTCGATTTCGATCCGCTGCAAACGCGCTATCCGTATCTGCTGTTTCTCGACCAGAGCATCACCGAGCGGCTGCTCGCCGAGCACCTGGCCGGGCTCGGCGTGACGGTCGAACGCGGCGTCACGCTGACCGCGTGCGACGCCGGCGGTACATCGCTCGACGTGACGATCCGCGGCGCCGACGGTCGTGAACAATCGTTCGCGCCGTCGTACCTGATCGCCGCCGACGGCGCACATAGCACGGTGCGCCATCTGCTTGGCCTCGGCTTCGCCGGGCAAGCGTTCGAGCAGACCTTTCTGCTCGCCGATTTCGCGGCGATACCCGACTGGCCGGACGAGGAGATCCACCTGTTCACGACGCCCGACGGCATCGCCGGGCTGTTCCCGATGGGCGGCGGCCGCTACCGGCTCGTCGCCGACCGGCCGCCCGAAGGCGACGCATCGCCCGATGCGCCGCCTCCGTCGCTCGCGGAATGCGAGGCGATCGTGCGCGCCCGCGTCGGTGCGTCGATCGCGCCGAGCGACCTCGCGTGGTCGTCGTATTTCCACCTGCATAGCAGGATGGTCGACCGGCTGCGTCACGGGCGCGTGTTCTTCGCGGGCGACGCCGCGCACGTTCACAGTCCGGCCGGCGCGCAAGGCATGAACACGGGCATCCAGGAAGCGTTCAATCTCGGCTGGAAGCTCGCGCGCGTGCTTGGCGCGGGCACGCCGGACCGGCTGCTCGACACGTATCACGCGGAGCGCCATCCGATCGAGCGCGACGTATTGCGGCAGACCGGCCTCGTCACGCAGATCGTCGAAGCCGACCATGGCGCGATGAAGCTTCTGCGCGATCATGTCGTGCCGCTGCTGGCGTCGTTCGGGCCGGTGCGCGACGCGGTGCGGCGCACCGTCAGCGAGCTCGGCGTGCAATACCGGAAAAGCCCGCTCACGCTCGAACGCGTGCTCGACGGCGGGCCGCGCGCGGGCGAGCGTGCGCCCGATGCACTCGTGCATGTGGTCGACGGGCCGCTCGGCCGGGCGCCGGGAACCGCGCGGCTATACGATCTGCACGACCCGGCGAGCTTTACGCTGCTGCTGCTCGAGGAGCCGGCAAGTGTCGACACGGGCGATACGAGCGACGTGCCGCCGATGCCCGCGGATGCGCAGACGCTTGCGCAGGGGCTGGCGCGAATCATGCCGGGCGCCGTGCGGACGTGGCGTGTCGCCGATGCCGAAAGCGACGGTGCGGAAGGGCTTGCGCAGGCATACGGCCGCTCGAGGCCGTCGTTCTACCTGCTGCGGCCTGACGGTTACATCGCGGCGCGCGGCCGCACCGCCACTGACGCGACCGCGCTGCTGCGCCACTGCGAAAGCTGGTTCGCGGGCATGTCGGTGCCCGCGTAGCGGGGCGCTCAGGCGGGAGCTGCGGCCGGCACGAGCGATGCACGGTGCGCGGCGATCGCGTCGCGCACGATCGGCGCGGCGCGTCGTGCGGCTTCGCTCGACGGATCGTCGAGCGAAGCGAGAAGCGCACGCCGCATCCGCGGCTCCCAGAAGCGCCGGATATGCTCGGCGATTCCGGCCAGCGCTTCTTCGCGATCGGG